>JBFLXF010000755.1:0-1511 GCA_040757515.1 Actinomycetota bacterium | reverse complement strand
GAACTCGCGCCCGCTGCTCGGGCGCTTCCCGAACGAGGGGCCCAGAGTGTTGCAGGGGCCGGGGGAGAACGCGGGCGTCGTCGAGGTGGGGGACGGCTGGGCGCTCGCGTTCAAGATAGAGAGCCACAACCACCCCTCGGCGGTCGAGCCCTACGAAGGGGCGGCGACGGGGGTAGGCGGGATCATCCGCGACATCCTGGCGATGGGCGCCCGTCCGGTGGCGCTGCTCGACTCGCTGCGGTTCGGCCCGCTTCACGAGGAGCGCAACCGCTACCTCTTCCGCGAGGTCGTGCGCGGCATCGGCGGCTACGGCAACGCCGTGGGCGTCCCGACCGTCGGCGGGGAAATCGAGTTCGCCTCCGCCTACTCCGGGAACCCGCTGGTGAACGCGATGTGCGTCGGGCTCATCCGGGTCGAGGATCTGGTGCGGTCGCGGGCGACGGGGGAGGGGAACCTGGTCGTCCTGCTCGGCTCCAAGACCGGGCGCGACGGCATCCACGGGGCCACCTTCGCCTCCGACGAGCTTACGGAGGAGTCCGAGTCGAAGCGCTCCAACGTGCAGGTCGGGGATCCGTTCGCCGAGAAGATGCTCATCGAGTGCTGCCTCAGGCTGCTCGACGAGGGACTGCTCTTATCGTTGCAGGATCTGGGGGCGGCTGGGATCACCTCGTCTGCCTCCGAGATGGCCGCGAAGGGAGGAGTCGGGATCGAGATCGAGACCGACAGGGTTCCCCTGCGCGAGAGCGGGATGGAACCCTGGGAGGTCATGATCTCCGAGTCCCAGGAGCGCATGCTTGCCGTGGTAGAGCCGCAGCACAGGGAGAAAGTTCTCTCTCTCGCCGACCGCTACGGCCTGGTAGGGGCCGTGATCGGCTGCGTCGCAGACCACGGCGAGCTGCGCGTCGTCCACGAGGGCGAGGTCGTCGGCTCCGTGCCCGCCCGGCACCTCGCCGACGCTCCCGTCTACGAGCGCGAGGTCGTGAGGCCGGGGTACCTGGAGGAGGCGGCGAAGCTGGACCTCGCGTCGGTGCCACGTCCTGCGGACTACGACGAAGTGTTGTTGAAGTTGCTGGCACACCCGAATCTCCGCTCGCGACGCACCGTCTACGAGCAGTACGACTACGAGGTCGGCACCGACACCGTCGTCCCTCCCGGCGCCGACGCCGCCGTTCTGCGGATAAAGGGGACGAACCGGGGCTACGCCGTCGCCACCGACGGGCGGGGCCGCCACTGCTACCTCGACCCGCGCGGCGGCGGGGCGGCCACCGTCGCGGAGGCGTACCGCAACCTCTCGTGCGTCGGGGCGGAGCCCGTCGCCATCACGAACTGCCTGAACTTCGGCAGCCCCGAGAGGCCGGAGGGCTACTACGGGCTCGCCGAGTGCATCGAGGGCATGGCCGGGGCGTGCGAGGCGCTCGGGACGCCGGTGGTCAGCGGCAACGTCAGCCTCTACAACGAGACGGAGCGGGGCGCGATCTACCCGACGCCGGTCGTCGGGATGGTCGGCGTGC
>JBFLXF010000754.1:0-1513 GCA_040757515.1 Actinomycetota bacterium | reverse complement strand
GGGGTAGGTGACGCCGGTAAGGACGATGGTGGTTGCGGTGAAGACGTTGAGGTTCGTCCAGAGCGGGGCGAAAGAGAAGGCCCGCCCGGCCCACCTGAGGGCTTCGAGGCGTTGTTCGGGGGCGGCGCGGCCGGAGATCACGTCAACGAGGACGAACGCGCCTACGTCGAGCACCGAGCCGAGGATGTGTCCCAGGACGCCGGCGGTCGCCCTGATGCCCACCCCCAGGCGCGCGAGCGCCGCGACGAGCGCCCGGATCTGGGCCTCGTAGCGCGCCGCGCGCAGCGGATACCCCGCCGCGCTCAGCACCAGAAGCACCGCCACGACACCGAAGTATGCCGGTAGCCCTTCCAGAAAGCGCTCTGCATCGAAGCGGCCCGTGACGAGCGTCGCACTCAGCAACCCGAAGGCCACGGCCGCCAGCCCTCTGTGGAAGGCGCTGGACCACGGTACGGAGAGGGAGTAGAGGATTGCCCCGGTCGCCAGGAAGATCGACGTACCCGGCAGACCGGGGACGAAGGTGTGCAGTGCGTACCCGATCAAAAAGACCGCCCCGAGCGCGGGGCGCAACCGGTCTATACGCTCTAGGGTGCCTCTCCGCATGGCTGGTCTCCCTCCGGTCGCCGGGGCAAGATTCTACAGCCTCGCAGCCGGAGGACCGTTGGCGGCCGGTGCGCTCGTTGCTACAATATATGAACAGGGGAAAGGAGGCGCGGTTCAAAATTTCGTGCCGCCCGGACCGGGTTCAAGGGAGACAAGATGAGCGGCAGAGGCGCGGGCGTTGCCGGTGAAGCGGTCAGGCATGAAGGGATTCTCGAGGGTGCGGGCAGCGTTCGCCGGAGATGCTGTAGCCGTTCTTGAGAACGGAGGCCCCATCCGCTACGTAAGCCCGACAGCCGGACGGGTGCCGGGCTATGGGCCGGCAGAGCTGCGGTGGAGGCGCGGGGACGGTGCGTGAGCCTGGCGGAAGCGTGGAGGCCGCAGACGGCTACCGCGCGCTGTTCGAGAGCCTCCCGGTCGCCGCTTTTCTCTGGGACAAGGAGCGCCGCCGGTTCGCGGTTGTCAACTCGCGGTTTTGCGAGCTTCTCGGGCGCACTTCCGGGGAGTTGCTCGCCGGGCGAGGTTCCTGGATACGGTTTGCGCATCCGGAGGACCGCAAGGAGCTGATCGCCGCGAGCATTCGCTCGGCCAGGACCGGTGAGCCCTTCCGGATCGAGCACCGCGTTCTCACGAGGGAGAGAGAGCAGATCTGGGTCCGCAGCGAGGTTGTGCCGGTCGGGGGCGGCGAGGGGCGGCCAGCCTTCTGGCAGGGCGTCGTCTCGGATATCACGGACTACAGAGAGGCCGGGGAGAGGCTGTGCGCATCCGAGGCGGAGCTCAGGGGGATCTTCGCGGCGATGAGAGATGTCATCTTCGTGGCCGACTCTTCGGGGCGGTACCTCAAGATAGCGCCGACCAATCCTTTCCTGCTGTACGGGCCGCGGGAGGAGTTGATCGGCAAGAAGATCCACGA
>JBFLXF010000753.1:0-1513 GCA_040757515.1 Actinomycetota bacterium | reverse complement strand
TAGAAGAAGTAGAGGACAGCCAGGCTCGCCAAAATCGCCGCCGCGTTCACGGGCGTCATCACGCTCGCGTACCCGGCGAAGCCGATGCCGAAGAAGTCCGCCGAGACTATGTTGACCAGGTTGGAGACGACGAACGGCAGGCTCGCCGAGTCGGCGATAAACCCGGTGGCCATCACGAAAGCGAGGGTCGAGGCCGCGCCGAAGCCGAGAGCGAGCAGCATGGCGATGACGATGGGCGTGAGTATGAGAGCCGCCCCGTCGTTGGCGAAGAGCGCCGCTATCGCGGCCCCCAGGAGCACTATCAGGGCAAAGAGTTTGCGGCCGTCGCCTCTTCCCCACCGCGCGACGTGCAGCGCCGCCCACTCGAAGAAGCCCGCTTCATCCAGGATGAGGCTGATGATGATCACCGCCACGAAAGCCAGCGTCGCGTTCCAGACGATGCCCGCCACCTCCGGCACATCTGAGAGGCTTACGACCCCGGTCGCGAGCGCCACCGCCGCCCCTATCGAGGCGCTCCAGCCTATCCCCAGTCCCCGCGGCTGCCAGATGACCAGCACCAGAGTCGCAACGAAGATCAGAAACGCCAGAAACAAAGTCTACCTCCTCCTAACAGCGCCTCTCTTCTCAACCCAGACTCCTTATATCGTTTATCTACGATTTACGATCAATATGCTCAAGAAAGGGGTGCCGCGACGGCGCCTCTGGGGTTCTACAGCAGCGTGTCCGCGAGGTCTTTGAGTTCGGCGAGAGCCTCGCGGTTGACACCGTAGCAGGTACGCGGGCCGTCTATGACGCCCTCGACGAGACCGGCCTCCTTGAGGACCTTGAGATGCTGGCTCACGGTGGACTGGGCGAGCGGAAGCTGCTCCACGATATCGCCGCAGACGCAGCTGTCCACGGAGAGCAGAAGGCGCATGATCCTAACCCGCGCCGGATGCCCGAGCGCCTTGCACAACGCCGCAAACCGCTCCTCCGGGGCCCGCAGCTCCTCCGACGCCTCCGGAACCAGCGACCCGGCCGGGCGGCACCCGCCCTCCAGCGAGAGAACCTGTGGCCTTCGCCCTTCCTCGATGTCGGGCTTGATCGTCATCCTGCGATAAAGTACACGGCGGTCTGCGGGGCGTCAAGACCGGGATGGAGGGTGTTACCGGCAGCGCCACGGCGCGGGCCCTGGCGCTGCCGGCGAGCGGGTAGACGCACGCCCGGTAGTCGCGGGCGGCGTGGGCGTTGCGGGTGGCGAGTTGGGGCGCAAGGGTCCGTGGGTTGCGTGCCGTCCAAGACACTGCTGCGAGGCGTTCGAGTTCGCCGGAGAGTGCTAGCGATGCGCCGGCCTTCGGCGCCCGCTCTACATCCTATCCCTCGAGGACGACCCTCTCGATGCTCGACCAGGGCAGGTACTCATAGCCGGACGGGTCTCCGCTCGCGTCGCGCACGTCGAGCAGCAGGCCGTTCCCGTCGCGATCGCAGACGTAGCCGGTCACATCGTTACCGATGCGGGCCGAGACGGCCACGA
>JBFLXF010000752.1:0-1518 GCA_040757515.1 Actinomycetota bacterium | reverse complement strand
GCGCTTCGACCTGATGCGTCCGATGAGCGCCGCCGACGAACCCGCTACCTGCCCGGAGTGCGGGTCTGGGGAGTCGCGCCGTGTGATCTCTAACTTCGCCTCCATAACCCCCGGCGCCTCCGCCGGCGCAACCAATCCCGTAATGGACGCCAGGATGGCTTCCGGTGGCGGGGGCGGCTGCTGCGGCGGGGCGTGCGGCTGCGGATAGTCCCCCAGGTTGAGTGAAGAAGCTCCGGAGAAGCTACCGGATCCCGCGCTCAAAGGTATCGAGGAGTTCAATCGGGGAGCCTTCTTCGAGTGCCACGAGTACCTGGAGGAGGCGTGGATGCAGGAGCCGCGGCGCATCAGATCTCTCTACCAAGGCATCCTCCAGGTCGGCGTCGGCTTCTACCACCTTGAGAATGGTAACTGGCGCGGCGCTACCGGCGTCCTGAGACGCGGTATCGAGCGGCTCAGAGAGTTTGAGCCCGTAACTTCAGGCGTGAACGTGACAAGACTCGTTGAAGAGTCCGAGCGCTGCCTGCGAGAACTTGAGAGGTTGGGGCGCGAGAGGATGCGGGAGTTCGACCCGGCCATGATCCCCAAGGTCTACTTCGTCCGCCGATCCCGGCCCTAAGGGTCTGCGACACGCGCGTCGCTCGCGGCTATGAGACCCGCCGCGAGCAGGCATGCCGTAACCGCGAGCAGCAGCGCCAGCGGCACGATCCACGCTCCGGTCGCATCCCGGATGGCTCCAAAGAGAGAGGGGCCGGAGGCGGCCAGGAGGTAGCCCGCAGACTGCGCCATTCCCGAGAGGGCGGCGGCGTGTTCGGGATCGGGGGCACGCAGCGCGAAGAAGGTGAGCGCCAGGCTGAAGCATGCTCCCTGCCCGAGGCCGAGTAACGCAACCCACAACGCCCCGGCGACACTGCCGGCGAGAAGCAGCCTGAGAACCCCGAGGCCAGAGAGGGTGATCGCGACCGTGACGATTCCTCTCTGGGAGGGCGTCCTGCCGGCGATAACGGGCGCGAGGAACATCGCGACGATGCTCACAGCCTGAGCAAGCGCGAGCATCCAGCCGGCCGTCGCCGCCCGCATCCCGGCTTCTCGCAGAATCTCCGGCAGCCACGTGAGCGTGACGTAGTACGCCAGAGACTGCAACCCCATGAAGAGCGTTACCGCCCACGCGAGCGGTGAGCGCCACAGGCCCTCTACTTTGCGGGCGGCACGCACGGCCCCGCTCGCATGCCTGGCTCCCCACACCTGCGGGAGCCAGATGGCGGCGGCCGCAAGGGCGGGCACAGCCCAGATGGCCAGGGCTCCGCGCCACCCCAAAGGCGTCTGGTCCGCGAGTGGGAAACTCGCCCCCGCAGCGAACGCGGCGCTGATACCGAGGGCGGCAGAGTACACGCCGGTCATAAACCCGGCGCGTCCGGGGAATTCCCGCTTGACGAGTCCGGGTAGAAGAACGTTGCCGAGTGCGATGGCGGCCCCGAGGACGGCGGTGCCGCTAAAGAGCGCGGCAGCAGAGCCCGACGA
>JBFLXF010000751.1:0-1526 GCA_040757515.1 Actinomycetota bacterium | reverse complement strand
GAGATCACGAAGCGCATCGTCGAGGGGCGCATCAAGAAGTGGACCTCAGAGCAGGCTCTCCTCACGCAGCCATACGTGAAGGAGCCGGACAAGACCGTTGGGGACCTGCTCGAGGAGACGGTCCAGAAGGTCGGGGAGAACGTCGTGATCCGGCGCTTCACCCGCTACGAGCTCTAGAGGGAGCTTTGGGAGATCCGTCCGGACCGGAGGGCGATGTGGAAGGGACGGCGGACTACGAGCTCGGCCCCGTAAGGCGCGTCGTCCTCAAGCTCTCCGGCGAGAGCCTGGCGGGCAATGGAGGCTACGGGATCGACCCGGCTAGCCTGGACGCCACCGCCCAGGGAGTACAGGAGGCGGTAGACGCCGGGGCCGAGCTCGCCATCGTGGTGGGCGGCGGCAACATCTTCCGGGGATCGCAGGTCGCCGACGAGCTTGGCATTGAGAGCGCCACGGCGGACTATATGGCGATGCTCGGAACCGTCATAAACGCGATGGCGCTTCAGGCGGCTCTGGAGGGGCGCGGCATCCCCACGAGGGTGCAATCGGCGATTCAGATCCAGGAAGTCGCCGAGCCCTACATCCGCCGCCGCGCCATAAGGCATCTGGAGAAGGGGCGCGTGGTGATCTTCGCCTCTGGCACCGGCAACCCGTTTTTCACCACCGATACGGGGGCGGCCCTCCGGGCGCTGGAGATCAACGCCGACGCTCTCCTGATGGCGAAAAACCGGGTCGACGGCATCTATGATCGGGACCCGCGCGAACACCCAGACGCGGTAAAGATGCCGCGCCTGGGCTATATGGACCTGCTCGCGAAGAACCTGGCCGTCATGGATCACACGGCGGCCACGCTCTGCAGCGGCGAGAACCTGCCCATAGTCGTTTTCGATATACTGAAGCCAGGCAACCTGCGCCGCATTCTCGAGGGCGAGCCGGTCGGATCTCTGGTATGGAACGGCGCGGGCACCGCGCAACAGGGTGGAGGAGGCTGAAGCAATGTCCGACGTCATAGATCTGACGACGGCGGAGAGGAAGATGAAGGGCGCCGTCGAGGCCGTAAAGAGGGAGTTCGCCACCATCCGTACGGGGAGGGCTAACCCCGCGCTGCTCGATCGCGTCGAAGTGGAGGCCTACGGCTCCAGGATGCCCCTGCGCAACGTCGCCAACGTCGGCGCCCCCGAGCCGCGCCTTTTGACCGTCACCCCCTTCGACCCGAACACCCTCAAGAGCATCGAGCGGGCGATCCGGGACTCGGATATCGGCCTCAACCCGCAGAACGACGGCAAGATCCTGCGCCTGCCCATCCCGGAGCTGACCGAGGAGCGCCGCCGGGAGCTTATACGGCTCGCGCGCAGCATGGCCGAGGAGGGGCGTGTCGCGGTGCGCAACATCCGCCGACATGAGATGCACGACCTGCAGGAGCTGAAGAAGATGGGCGAGGTCTCCGAGGACGATGAGCGACGCGCGGAGGCAGAGTTGCAGAAGATGACCGACGCCTACATCAGGCGCATAGACGCGGCGCTCGCGGA
>JBFLXF010000750.1:0-1528 GCA_040757515.1 Actinomycetota bacterium | reverse complement strand
AGCCGCGCGCGAATACCGCGAACTGGAGAGCCGCTACCGGGAGCTCTCCTTGGCCCACCTCTACCGGATCGCGACCCGCGGCCTAGAAGGCCACAGGAAGAGACTGGCCCAGGCTGAGGCCCGGACTGCCGGAACAGAGCAGGAGCGGTCCCGCCTGCGCAAGGATGAAGAGCGTCTCAGCTCGCGCCTGAGAGAGCTCGACGAGTCGCTGCGCGCTCTGGAGCGGCGGCAGGAGAGACTCGACGATGCGCTGGAGGGCCTGCGGTCGCGCTCCGGACGCGCCGAGCACAACGTTTACAGAGCCGAGACCGCAGGCGGCCGGGCGGGCGGCGACCTTGTTCCCCGCATGGAGGCGGAGCTGGCGAGGGTCGTTGAGGGGCTCAAGAGGCTTCACGCGCGCCTTGACCGTCTCGAACGGGAGCACGCAGAGCGCGAGGCGGAGCGTGCTCGGAGTCGGGAGCAGGTCTCGGCGGCGCGTGAGAGAAACGCAGCCGCTGAGCGGGAGCGCTCGCGGCTGGCCGCCGGGCTGGAGGAGATGCGCGCCAGGATGGACCGTCTTGAGGCCGGAGGCGGGCGTCGAGTCCTTGCGGAGCGGGTTCTGGAGAGGTTGGACGAAGTTGGGGGCGCTTTGCGCGGAGCGGCCGCAGATCTCCGCCCTGAGTTGAGTGAGCTGCGGGACGGGCTCAGGCGGTGCAGGGCGCGGTCTGAGCGTCTGGAGACGGAGGCCAGCCGGCGGAGCGGGGCGCTCTCGGCGGCGCTGGGCCGCGCAGAGTCGCGGGTCAGGGCGCTGACAGAGCCTTCTCCGGTCCGGTCCGGGCGGCGGTTGGGAGATATCCTACGGCCGCTGCCCGGCTTCGAGGCGGCGGTGGAGGCCGCCCTCGGGGAGCAGGGCGGCGGAGTGCTGGCGCGGGATCTCGATGAGGGGATACGGCTCCTCTCCGGCTCGGAGCGAGTAGCGGTCCGTCTCGACGCCCGGCGGGCGGTTTCGGACGGTGAACCGCCCGGGAGGCCGCTAGTGGAGTGCGTGGAGGTCCTGGACGACCGGTACGCCGAGGCCGTAGAGCGTCTCCTCGACGGAATCTTCGTCGTCGAGCGCCCGGATGAGAGTCCGCACGTAAACGGGTACGTCGCCGTGACCCGGGACGGTCTGCGCCTTACGCGCACCAGCGTGAGCCTGCGCACGGGAGGGCGCTTCGTCCGGCGGGCCCGGCTCGAGGCGGCCGTGCGGCACCTGGAGGCTCTCAAGAACGGCCCCGGAGGGATGCTTTACGAGCTCCGGGAGCGCCAGGCGGAGTCTGCCTCGCGTCTGGAACATCTGTCGCGCCTGCTCCGCGAGCTCGCTTCCCTCCATGATCGGACCGAACGCTCCCGTAGAGTGCTTCTCTCCGAGACCGAGCGACGCATCCGGCGCGCAGAGCAGGCGCGCCGCGAGCACCACGAGCGGGAGCGTCGCCTCGGAAAGCTGCGGGAGGAGCTCTCCGCCGTGCAGCGGACTCTTGCGGAGGCGGAGGAGGCGGTTCGGGAGGCC
>JBFLXF010000749.1:0-1532 GCA_040757515.1 Actinomycetota bacterium | reverse complement strand
GGAGATGCTGCTGGTCTCGGCGGCGCTACTCTACGGGATCGCCGGACCCGCAGTCGCAACCCGGCTTCTCTCGCGGGACTGGCATGTGCCGACCGGAACCGCCGGACGCCCGTGGGTGGCCCCGTTCGCCGCCTGCGCTGCCGCCTTCGTACTCGTCGGCCTCTCGTTGCTGCCGAGCGCCACCGGGGCGGGCGACGCCTTCTCCCGGGACGCGCTGGCGAACATACTCGTCAGCGAGATCGCCAGGCCCGAGATCGAGACAGACCTGGCGGCCAAAGACCTCCCAACAGATACCGGCCTCGTCCCTGCCGGAGATACAGAGAAGCGCAACGTTGTCATCGTCTTTCTGGAGTCCACCCGCGCCGAGTCCACCACTCCCTACAACGAGGAACTGAAGACCACGCCATTTATGGATGACCTGGCCGACGAGAGCCTGGTCGCGGAACGCGCCTACGCAGTCCTGCCCCACACCTCGAAGGCGCTCGTCGCCTCCCTCTGCGGGTTCGCCCCACCACTCGACACCAAGAACACCGAGTCCGAGCCGGGCATCATCCCCGCCCGCTGCATCCCTGAGTTGCTCGGCGAGCAGGGTTACAAGAGCGTCTTCTTCCAGTCGGCGACAGAGAACTTCGAGCGCCGCCGTTCGCTGGTCGAGAACTTCGGCTACGACGAGTTCTATCCCCTGGAGAGCATGAGCAAGGAAGGCTATCAGGAGGTCAACTACTTCGGCTACGAGGACGAGATCATGCTGCCCCTGAGCCGCTCCTGGCTGGAGAAGAACGGGGGCGAAAGGCCATTTCTCGCGACCTATCTAACCGTCACCGCTCACCACGACTACGTGGTCCCCGACCGCTACCCGATGCAGAGGTTCGCCGGCGATCCGCTCCTCAACCGCTACCTGAACATTCTGTACTACCAGGACCGCTTCCTGGAGAAGCTCTTCCAGCAGTACAAGGACCTCGGGCTCTACGAGGACACGATCTTCATCGTGCTCGGCGACCACGGCGAGGGATTCGGGGAGCACGGCCGCTACCAGCATGACAACGTGATCTACAACGAGGGCCTGCACATCCCGCTCATCATTCATGACCCGCGCGACCCCGACCACCGGCGCATAGAGCCACCCGTAAGCGAGCTGGACATTCTCCCGACCGTAGCCGACCTGCTCGGCTACAGGATTACGGGCGGCACCTACCCCGGCGCCTCGATCCTGGACCCGCCCGAGGAGCGCACCCTGATGGCGAGCTGCTACCAGGAGCGCACCTGTCTGGCCGCCATCCGGGGCGACGAGAAGTACGTCTACCACTACGGCAACAAGGGCGAGGAGTACTTCGACCTCTCCGAAGACCCGCACGAGCGAGAGAACATCATCGCCGAGCAGGACGAGGAGAAGATAGACGCCCTACGCAACGAGTTGCTCACCTGGGCGGCGAAGGTCGAAGCTTCCTACGAGCAGCAGCGCGAGGAGAGCACGGAGAAGACGGGCGAGTAAGGCTCTACCCCTCCCCGGCCATCCGCTGCCGGATCACCAC
>JBFLXF010000748.1:0-1533 GCA_040757515.1 Actinomycetota bacterium | reverse complement strand
CTTGACGTCGGCGCCGCGGAGCTGGCGTCCCTGGAAGAAGCGCCGGCGGCGGAAGACCGGATGGTCCCTGCGCAGCCGCACCATGCGCCGGACGAACTCGAAGAAGTTGCGATCGGCGCCCGAGAGGTCCCAGGTCATCCAACTCGTCTCGTTGTCCTGGCAGTAGGCGTTGTTGTTGCCGTTCTGGGTGCGCCCGGTCTCGTCGCCGTAGAGGATCATCGGCACCCCCTGCGAGAGCAGGAGGGTCGCCATGAAGTTGCGCTTCTGGCGGGCCCTCAGACGCCGCACCTTTATGTCGCCGGTCGGCCCTTCTACGCCGTGGTTCCAGGAGAGGTTGTGGCTCTCGCCGTCGTTGTTGCCCTCGCCGTTGGCCTCGTTGTGCTTCTCGTTGTAGGAGACGAGGTCCTGCAGGGTGAACCCGTCGTGGGCGGTGACGAAGTTTATGCTCGCCGTCGGGCGCCGGCCGTCGCGCTCGTAGAGGTCCGAGGAGCCGGTCAGGCGGTAGGCCAGCTCGTCCACGAGCCCGCCCTCTCCTTTCCAGTAGGCGCGCACCGAGTCACGGTACTTGCCGTTCCACTCCGTCCAGCCCACCGGGAAGTTGCCGACCTGGTAGCCGCCCTCGCCCACGTCCCACGGCTCGGCGATGAGTTTCACCTGGGAGATCACGGGGTCCTGCCGGATGATGTCGAAGAAGGCGGAGAGCTTGTCCACGTCGTGCAGCTCGCGGGCGAGCGCGCTCGCCAGGTCGAACCGGAAGCCGTCGACGTGCATCTCCAGGATCCAGTAGCGCAGCGAGTCCATGATGAGCTGCAAGACGCGCGGGTGCATCATGTTGAGGGTGTTGCCGGTGCCGGTGTAGTCCATGTAGTAGCGCCGGTCGTCCGTGAGGCGGTAGTAGGCGGCGTTGTCTATGCCGCGGAACGAGAGCGTGGGGCCCAGGTGGTTGCCCTCGGCGGTGTGGTTGTAGACGACGTCGAGGATCACCTCAAGCCCTGCGGAGTGGAGCCTCTTGACCATCGTCTTGAACTCGCGCACGGAGCCCGTCGCCGAGTAGCGCATGTCCGGGGCGAAGAACCCGATGGAGTTGTAGCCCCAGTAGTTCTTGAGCCCCCGATCCACCAGGTGCTTGTCGTCCACGAAGAGGTGTACGGGCATGAGCTCCACGGCGGTGACGCCGAGCCTCTTTAAGTGCTCTATGGCCGGGGCCGAGGCGAGCCCGGAGTAGGTGCCCCGAAGCTCCGGCGGGACCTCGGGGTGTAGCCTCGTGAAGCCCTTGACGTGGACCTCATAGATTATGGTGTCGTGCCAGGGCGTCCTGGGCGGCCGGTCGTCGCCCCAGGTGAAGGCGGTGTCCACGACGCGGCACTTGGGCATCCCGGCGGCGTTGTCCCGCTCGTCGAAGACGGTGTCGTCCTCCCCGAGCCTGTAGCCGAAGTGGGGGTAGCTCCAGTCCAGAGGCCCCACGGTCGCCTTCGCGTAGGGGTCGAGGAGGAGCTTGTTGGGGTTGAACCGGTGGCCGTTTTGGGGGTCGTA
>JBFLXF010000747.1:0-1539 GCA_040757515.1 Actinomycetota bacterium | reverse complement strand
CGCTCCTCGGTGGCGGTGGCGGCCCGGGCCTCACCGCCTTCTTCACCCCCTTCCTCCGCCCGAGCTCCGGCTGCGCCGTCCTCGGGGACCTCCTCGCCCTCCCCCGCGATAAAAGCTATCGGTTCGCCCACCGGGACATCCTGGCCCTCGGAGGCGATCAGGCGCGCCAGCGTGCCGGAGTCCTCGGCCTCGAGCTCCATCGTGACCTTGTCGGTCTCGATCTCCGCTATCGGGTCGCCCTCGGAGACCTCGTCGCCCTCGCTCTTGAGCCACCTGACGAGGGTGCCCTCCTCCATCGCGTCGCCCATCTTGGGCATGATCACTTCGGGCATGCTACTTCTCCTCCATGTAGAGCACGCGCCTCGCCGCGTTCGCAACCGCCTTCTCGCTCGGGAAGGCGGCGAGCTCCAGGTTGCGCGCGTAGGGCGCCGGGACCTCCGCCCCGCTCACCCGCTCGACCGGGGCATCCAGGTAGTCGAACGCTTTCTCCTGGATGATCGCCGCGACCTCGCTCGCGACCCCGAACCACCGCCACTGCTCCTGCACCGCCACCGCCCGGTGCGTCTTCTTTACCGACTCCACCAAAGCATCCTCGTCGAAAGGCCGGATCGAGCGCAGGTCTATGACCTCCGCCGAGACGCCGTCCTCCTCGAGGGTGTCGGCGGCGCGCAGGCAGAGGTTGACCTGTCGCCCGTAGGCGATGAGGGTCACGTCCGTGCCCTCGCGGGCGATCCGCGCCTTGCCGAAGGGCACGGCGTTGTCGCCATCCTCCACCTCGCCCTTCGTGCCGTAGAGGGCGCCGGCCTCCAGGAAGATCACGGGATTCGGGTCTCTTATGGCGGTGATCATCATCCCCTTGGCGTCGTTCGGCGTGACGGGGCTGACGACCTTCAGGCCCGGGAAGTGGCCGTACATGTTCTCCAGGGAGTGGGTGTGCTGCGCGGAGAGCTGGACGCCGCCGCCGTTGGGACCGCGGATGACGAGCGGCACCTGGACCTGGCCGCCCGAGAAGTAGCGGACCTTCGCGGCGTTCTGGATGATCTGGTCCGAGGCGAGAAACGAGAAGTTCCAGGTCATCATCTCGACGATGGGGCGCATCCCGAGCATCGCCATCCCGATGGCCGCCCCGGTGAAGCCACCCTCGCTTATGGGGGTGTCTATGACCCTTCTCGGGCCGTACTGGTCTATGAGGCCGTCCGTGATCAGGTGCGTCCCGCCGTAGACGCCGATGTCCTCGCCCATCAGGACGACGGACTCGTCGCGGTCCATCTCGTGGACCATCCCCTCCCGGAGCGCCTCGCGGTAGGTCTTGGTCTCCGCCATCGCCTACTTCTCCCCCATGTACTCGTCCTCGCCGGCATACACGTCGGTGTAGAGTTCCTCCAAAGGCGGCTCCTCCGACTCGTCGGCGAACTTCACGGCCTCCCTGATGCGCTCGCGTGCCCCGTCCTTAATCTCCTGCAGCTCGTCCTCGCTCACGCCGGCGTCCACCAGCTTCTGCTCCAGAAGTCCTATCGGGTCGCGCTTGCGCCACTGCTC
>JBFLXF010000746.1:0-1547 GCA_040757515.1 Actinomycetota bacterium | reverse complement strand
CGCCTGGAGAGCGTGCGCGGCGGCCTGGAGGCGACCGGGACCGGCATAGACCGCCTCTCCGGCCTCGACCTCGCCTACCCGGTCTTCGACTGGGACGACGTCCCCATAAAGCAGGGCCTCCACAACCGCCACCTCGTCGGCCTGATGGCCGCCAACACCTTCCTGAACGTCACCGGGCTCTCCCTCTACGGCAAGACGGTCCTCGTCGTCGGCTACGGTCCCGTCGGAAGGGGGACCGCCGACGCCGCACGGGCCTTCGGCGCCGCCGTGGAGGTCTGCGACCTCTCCCCCGCCGCCCGGCTCGCCGCCGCCCACCTCGGCTTCCCCACTCCGTCCCTCGAGAGCGGCCTCTCCCGCGCCGACGTAGTCTTTACGGCCACCGGCCACGACGGCGCCTTGCCCTTCGAGGCCCTTTCCGCCTGCAAGAGCGGGGCCTTTCTCGCCAACCTCGGCCACACGAGCGGAGAGCTGCCCGTCGCGAAGCTGCGCGAGTGCGCCGTCGCCGCCCCCCGCCCGTTCGTGGAGCGCTGCGAGGTCGGAGGCAAGGCGCTCTACCTGCTCGCCGGCGGTGCGATGTTCAACCTGGCCGCCGGTCCCGGAGATCCCTACGACACCTTCGACCTCGTAAGTGCCCTCCTGATCGAAGCCACCGGCTTCCTCACGACCGAGGGCGTCCGTTACCCGCCGGGGCTCCACATCCTGCCCGAAGAGGTTCAGGACCGCGCCGCGCGGCTCTACCTCGCCGAAAGGTGATGCCTACTGCAGCAGCCTCTTGAGACCGTCTTCGAGATACTCCGCGGTGACCGAGCCCTCCGGAGTGTAGGCGACGGCCTCCTTGCAGAGGTGGTAGAGGGCGAGGGTACGTGTCGGGGAGAGGCGGCGGCTTCCGGCCTGCTCCAACACCAGACGCATCAACTCCAGGGCGACCTCGGCCTCACTCTTGCGCTCTTCCATGCGGGTTCCTCCCTCCGCCTGCACCCCGGCGCATTATACCGGCGGGAGCGGCAGCTATGGTAAACTTGAGGCACTTTGATCCTCAAGGCAAGCCTCAACAGAGACAGGGTAAAGAGACCGGAAGAGGCCGCGCCGTGGAGGTCGCGCGCGTGGGTGAACTGAGACATGCATACGTCCGCTGTCCGCTCTGTGGCCACATCTTCAGGGACCTGGTAGCCGCCTCCTACGTCACCGTCGGCAGAGAGGCTGACCTCTGTCCCAAGTTCCCGGGCCGTCTCTCGGATGGGGCGCGCCTCATCCGCAGCGCCGTGACGATGTGTCCGGCCTGCTCTTTCGCCGCCGGGGAGGATTTCTCCCGGATAGACCTCGCCTTCGACGAGCGCTACGACCTTGAGGAGCGCCTGAGGGAAGACGGGTTGCTCAAGGTCTTCCGCGCGGGCGGCCCGCCGTGGCTCGCGTTTCACGCCGCCGAAATCTGCGGCAAGGAGCGGAAGCTGCGTGCCCGGGAGCTCGGAGACCTGTGCCTGCGCGCCTCCTGGGTGTGCCGCAAGGAGCGCGAGCGCCCCTTTGAGAGCACCTTCCAGCTTCGGGCC
>JBFLXF010000745.1:0-1548 GCA_040757515.1 Actinomycetota bacterium | reverse complement strand
AGAGTCTCGCCGTTCACCACGACCTCGTACTTCACGCTTGGGGAGGAGGCGATCAGGTCCAGGTCGAACTCGCGTTCGAGGCGCTCCTGCACGATCTCCATGTGCAGCAACCCGAGGAAACCGCACCTGAAGCCGAACCCCATGCGTGAGTTCTCAGGTTCGAAGTATAGCGAGGCATCGTTGAGCTGCAGCTTGGCCAACGCATCCCGAAGACGCTCGAAGTCGTCGCCCTCGGTCGGGTAGAGCCCGCAGAAAACCGTCGGCAGCGCTCTCGCGTACCCGGGCAGCGGCTCGTCGGCGGGATCCTCCACCCTAGTTACGGTGTCGCCGACCCGCAGAGCCTCTATGTCCTTGAGGCCCGCGATGATGTAGCCAACCTCTCCGGTCCTCAGCGCGGGGAGCGCCGTGGGCTTCGGAGAGTAGCAGCCGACCTCGAGCAGCTCGAACTCCTCGGCGGTGCCCATCGCGCGTACCCGGTCGCCCTTCCTTAGCTCGCCGTCGAAGAGGCGGGCGAGAGAGACGACGCCGCGATAGGGGTCGTAGTAAGAGTCGAAGATGAGGGCGCGCGTCTGCTCCCGCTCCGTCGTCGGCGGCGGCACCCGGTCCACGATCGCGTCGAGCACGTCTGTCACGCCCTCGCCTGTCTTCGCGGAGATCTTGAGTATCTCGCTTTCATCCACGCCGAGAAGCTCCACGAGTTCCTCGGTCGCCCCGGCTACGTCGGCGACGGGCAGGTCTATCTTGTTGAGGACCGGGATGATCTCCAGGTCGTGCTCCATCGCCAGGTAGAGGTTCGCGAGCGTCTGGGCCTGGATGCCCTGGCTAGCGTCCACGACGAGCAGCGCGCCCTCGCAGGCGGCGATGGCGCGCGAGACCTCGTAGCCGAAGTCCACGTGACCCGGGGTGTCTATGAGGTTTAGCGTCCACTCGCCGTCGCCGCGCCGGTATATCACGCGCACGGCCTGGGCCTTTATCGTGATCCCGCGCTCGCGCTCGATGTCCATGGTATCCAGGATCTGGTCCATCCGCTCCCGCTCGGGGACCGCGTCGGTTATGTCCAGAAGCCGGTCGGCGAGGGTACTCTTGCCGTGATCGATGTGCGCGATTATGCAGAAGTTGCGCGTGCGCCCGATGTTCTCCACCGCAAGAGTTTACCATGATTGCCCCTTTGTCCCCCATGTGTTACATTCTCCCGGCCAGCTAGTCCATGAGATATAAGAGGAGCGAACAGTGCCAGCACCGAGCAAGCGAGACAGGCAGAGCCGCAAGCGTCACGAACGCAACAAGGCCGTCCGAACGCGCTTGAAGAACCTCTCCAAGAACTTCTACAGGGCGCTGGACGCGGGCGACGGAGAGCGGGCCCGCACCTTGCGCGACGAGGCCCAGAAGCACTATGACAAGGCCGCAGGCAAGGGGATTATCCATCGCAATAAGGCCGCTCGCAAGCTCGCCCGCCTCGACAGAGCCCTCTCCAGAGGTGGTGCAGAGAGCTAATACTTTGCCGAACAGAATCCGTCCGGCAAAGGCCGTCCATCCGGGCGGCCTTTC
>JBFLXF010000744.1:0-1549 GCA_040757515.1 Actinomycetota bacterium | reverse complement strand
CCTCGTCGGCCTCCAGCGCGTCGAGCGCGTCCTCGAGCGTGGCCGGGAGCGGCGGCCCCGCCTTCTCCCCGGCGAGCGTGTAGGCGTCACCCCCGACCGGCGGGCCGAGCGGCAGCCGCTCGCGCACCCCGTGCAGTCCGGCGAAGAGGGTCGCCGCGGTCGCGAGATACGGGTTGGCGCTCCCGTCGCCCACGCGCACCTCCACCCGCGTGGCCCCGCCCCGCTCGGGCGGGATGCGGACGAAGGCGGTGCGGTTGTCCCAGCCCCAGTTGGCGTGGGTCGGCGCGAGCGAGTCCGGCACCAGGCGCCGGTAGGCGTTTATCGTCGGGTTCAGGAACGCCATGAGCCCCGCCGCGTGGGCAAGCACGCCTGCAGTGAAGTGGCGCATCTCCGCGGAGACGCCGTCCGCGTCGGCGGCATCGGCGAAGGCGTTCTCGCCCTCGCGCTCGAGCGAGAAGTGGATGTGGAAGCCCGATCCCCCCTGATCGTTGAACGGCTTGCCCATGAACGTGGCGACGAGTCCCCGCATCGCGGCTACGTCCTTGACGGCGCTCTTGAGCCGGAAGGCCCGGTCGGCGGCGGTCAGGGCGGGCGCGTGGTGCAGGTTTATCTCGTACTGCGAGTTCATGAACTCGTGGTTTGCGGCGAAGGCGCCGAGGCCCATCTTCGAGAGCATCTCGGCCATCTCGCGCACCATCCCCCGCGGGTCGGCCTGCGGCCCGACGGTGTAGACCATGCTGAGATTGTCCACGTAGCGGCGCACCCCTCCCGCCGCCTCGCGCTCGCACAGGAAGAACTCGAGCTCGGGCCCCACCACGGGCGAGAGCCCTACCTCCTCGAAGGCCGCGACCGCCCGGCGCACCGCGCCCCTCGGGTCGGCGGGCGGCGCGTGGTCCCCAACCGGGCGCAGGTCCGCCAGGCAGCACGCCACCCCGGGCTCCCAGGGCATGAGGGTCATCGTCGAGAGGTCCGGGTAGGCAACCAGGTCGGGATAGCCCTCCTCACCGCCCACCACGGGGGTGTGCCGCAGGTCGGTGCCCATGATCGCCGAGCAGAACGCGAGCCCGTGCTCGATCGCGCGCTCGAACTCCCCGATGGGCACGTCTTTGCCGCGCGCCACGCCGTGCAGGTCGGCGTACAGCACCCGCACCGACGTGATGGAAGCGTCCTCGAGCTCCGGCGGCAGCGCCTGCTTTCTCTGCTCAATCACTCTTTCTCTCCTTCCCGCCGGCCCCGCCGGCCGGCTCCCTCTCCCCTTCCGCCAGAAACGCGTCGAAGAGCCTGAACGCGGCGGCCCTCGCCGCCTCCCGCCGCTCGGGCGACGCCTTGAGCAGCGCTCTCCAGTCCTCTACACCGAGCTTCGCCAGCCTCTCCGTGTCGGCCTTGGCCCACTCCGAGACGATCTCCACGGTGCTCTCCGGGTGAAACTGCACCCCGAGGTGCGGTCCGTACCGGAACGCCTGCACGGCATCCGGGGTGCGCGCCAGCTCCAGCGCCCCGGGCGGCGTCGTGAACCGCTCGTAGTGCCACTCCAGCCACGGGCCGGACG
>JBFLXF010000743.1:0-1557 GCA_040757515.1 Actinomycetota bacterium | reverse complement strand
TCCGGCGCGCGCTGGAGGAGCAGCGCACAATCGATGTCGAGTACAGCCTGCGTATAGAGGGCAGGGAAGTGTGGTTCTCCGCGGCGGTCTCTCCGGCGCTTGCGGACACCGTCGTCTGGGTCGCCAGGGACATCACAGAGCGCAAGGAGGCCGAGAGGCGGCTCAAGGAGAGCGAGGAGCGCTTCCGGGCGCTGGTGCAGAACGCGCCGGACGTGATCGCCCTCCTCGACGAGAACGGTGTCATCGTCTATGAGAGCCCCGCCGTCGAGCGCGTGCTGGGTTACGGACCCTCGGAGAGAGTAGGCGGGGGTTACCTCGATCACGTCCACCCGGAGGATCGCGAGAGAGTAAAGAGCACTCTCGAGGAGACGCTGTCCGGCGCGAGCATTTCATTTGAGTTTCGCCTTCGGAGCAGGGACGGCTCCTGGCGTCGCGTCGAAGCGGTCGGTACAAACCTGCTCGCCGACCCCGCCGTAGAGGCTGTCGTCGTCAACTACCGCGACGTCACGGAGCGCAGGCGCGCCGAGGAGAGGCTCAAAGAGAGCGAGGAGCGCTACCGCCGCCAGGCGCGAGAGCTGGCGTTGCTCCACCAGGTGCGCACCGCGCTCTCGGCGGAGCTGGACCTGCGGGGGGTCCTGCGGGCCGCCGTCGAGGTCACCGCCGAAGCGTATGGCTATACCCTGGTGGGCGCCTATCTGGTAGAGGACGGCCACCTCGTCCTGCAGCATTACGTCGGCTACGACAACGTGCTGAGGCGCATACCGCTGGATCGGGGCGTCATGGCTCGCAGCGTGCGCGAGAGGCGGCCCGTGTTCCTGGAGGACGTAGGGGCGGACCCCGAGTTCATCGGCGCCGTGGAGGGCGTGGTCTCCGAGATCTGCATTCCCATCCTGGATGGGGATGAGGCCGTGGGTTGCCTCAACGTCGAGAGCACGGCGGGGATGCGGCTCGCGCCATACGATCTGCGTCTGATGGTGGCCGTGGGCGAGCACCTGAGCGACGCGGTGAGCCGGGCGAGGCTCTTCACCCGGGCGCAGGAGAGCGAACGGAGATACCGCGACCTCGTCGAGAGGGTTCCCGCGGTCAGCTACGTTCTCGAGCACGACAGGGATGCCGCCACGAGCGCGATGGCCGGCGGTAGCGTCACCTACATAAGCCCGCAGGTAGAGACCATCCTCGGCTACCCGCCCGCAGTCTTTATCGAGGACGGGGGTTTCTGGGTCTCGAAGATCCATCCCGACGACAGGAAAAGCGTACTCGCCGAAGACGCGCGCACGGACAGTACGGGAGAGCCGTTCGACCTGGAGTACCGCATGCTCCACAGCGACGGGCGTTGGGTCTGGATCCGGGACGAGGCCGTGCTTCTCCCGGGTGAGTCTGAGCGCATCCTCCGCTGGCACGGAATTCTCTTCGACGTCACGGAGCTGAAGGAGACCGAACGGGCGCTCAAGGAGGCCGAGACCCGCTACCGCACGCTCGTCGAGAATATCCCCGCCATAACCTACGTCCAGGAGGTCAGGGGAGAGCGCAGCGTCTCTACCTACATAAGTCCTCAGA
>JBFLXF010000742.1:0-1562 GCA_040757515.1 Actinomycetota bacterium | reverse complement strand
TTGCGCTTCGCCTCCGGGTCGGTCACACCCGCGAGCTTATCCAGGAAACGCCCCGAGGCGTCCACGTGAACGAGAGGAACGTCTGAGTGCTCCGTGAACGCCTCGACGACCTGCTCGGCCTCGTTCTGTCTTAGAAGACCGTGGTCCACGAATACGCAGGTGAGGTTGTCCCCGATGGCGCGGTGGACGAGCATCGCGGCGGTCGCCGAGTCCACGCCGCCGGAGAGACCGCAGATCGCCTTCGCGTCCCCCACCTGCGCCCGGATCCTCTCGACCGCGTCGGTGATGATGTTGACCGGCGTCCAGTCGGGGTTACAGTCGCACGCCTCGAAGAGAAAGTTCTTGAGGATCTCCATACCGTAGTCGGTGTGGCGCACCTCCGGGTGGAACTGCACCCCGTAGCGGTGCCGCGCGCGGTCCTCGAAGGCGATGATCGGGACAGAGGGCGTCTCGGCCGTGACCTCGAAGCCCTCGGGAGCGGCGAAGACGGCGTCGCCGTGGCTCGTCCAGACCTTCTGCTCGTCCGCCGTGCCCGCAAACAGGCCGCCGTGATCCTTGACGCGCAGGTCCGAGCGCCCGTACTCCCGAATCTGGACCGCGCCGACCTCGCCACCGAGCACGAGCGCCATGAGCTGCATGCCGTAGCAGATCCCGAGCATCGGGACGCCAAGGCTAAAGAGCTCGGCGTCTACCTGCGGGGCGTCCTCCTCATAGACGGAGTTCGGGCCGCCGGAGAGGATGATGCCCTCCGGATCTTTCGCCCTGATCTCCTCGACGGGCGTGTCGTAGGGGATCAGCTCGGAGTAGACGCGGGCCTCGCGGACCCGGCGGGCGATGAGCTGCGCGTACTGGCCGCCGAAGTCGAGGACCAGGATCAAGGCTAGCTGCCCATCCCGACGCGCTGGGCGTGTTGCTCGAGCTTGCCCTCCGTGGCGAGCGAGGGCGCCACCATGACCTCGGCCTTCTGGAACTCCTTTATGTTCTGGTAGCCGGTGGTCGCCATGCTCATCCGCAAAGCCCCCATGAGGTTGAGCGTCCCATCGTTCTCGCGCGCGGGACCGACGAGTATCTCCTCGAGCGTCGCGCTGGTCCCAACCTTTATGCGCGTTCCTCTCGGCAGCGTCGGATGGAAGGTCGCCATCCCCCACGAGTAGCCTCTTCCGGGCGCCTCCTCGGCCTTCGCGAAGGCGCTTCCGAGCATGACGGCGTCGGCACCGCAGGCTATTGCCTTCGCCACGTCTCCGCCGGTGCGCATCCCGCCGTCGGCGATGACGTTGACGTACTCTCCGGTCTCCAGGTAGTGGCGCATCCGGGCCGCCGCCGCGTCGGCTATCGCGGTCGCCTGCGGCACGCCCACCCCTATGACGCCTCGCGTAGTGCAGATCCTGCCAGGTCCGACGCCGACGAGGACGCCGACGGCTCCGGTGCGCATCAGGTGCAGCGCCGTCGAGTAGCTGGCGCAACCCCCGACGACGACCGGCACGTTCAGCGAAGGCACGAACTCCATGAGGTTCAGGGGCTCGACGGTGCGGGAGACGTGCTCGGCGGAGACGACGGTACCC
>JBFLXF010000741.1:0-1564 GCA_040757515.1 Actinomycetota bacterium | reverse complement strand
TGTCATCCACGCGGTCAACCCCTACGTCCTCGGGTCGGGCGGCGTCTTCTACGCCCGGCTCCTCGGGCTCCCTCTGGTAGCCTCCTACCACACGAACGTCGCGACCTACGCGCTCTACTACCGGCTGGGCTTTCTGCACCACCCGGCCCGGTGGTGGACCCGCCAGATGCACAACCGCGCCGGCCTTAACCTCTGCACCTCCGAGGCGACGAGGGCCTATTTGCTCTCCGAGGGGATAAAGCACGTGCGCCTCTGGTCCCAGGGCGTGGACACGCGCCTCTTCCATCCCGGTAAAGCGAGCCTCGAGTGGCGCAACGAGCTCTCCGGTGGTCATCCGGAGGCGCCGCTTCTTCTCTTCGTCGGGCGTCTCGCTCCAGAGAAGGGGATCGAGCGCTTGAAGGCGGTACTGCGCGCGCTCCCGGGCGCGCGGCTCGCCCTGGTCGGAGAAGGGCCGGCGCGCGTTGGCCTGGAACGCGAGTTCGCCGGCACTCCGACCGTCTTCACCGGGCTGCTGCGCGGCGAGGACCTGGCCGCCGCCTACGCCTCTGCCGACGCCTTCCTTTTCCCCTCCACCACGGATACCCTGGGGCTCTCGATGCTCGAGGCTCTCGCCTCCGGTCTGCCTGTCGTGGCCGCCGGAAGCGGCGCGGCGCACGAGGTCGTGGAGAGCGGCCAGAGTGGGTTGCTCTACGACCCTAGATCGGAGGGCGCGCTCGTCGCCGCGGTCCGCAGGCTCTTCGGGGAACAGGGGTTGCGCCAGAGATTGAGCCGGGGGGCGCGGACGGCCGCAGAGCAAAGGGACTGGGCCTCGGCCACGCGCGTGCTGCGTGGCTACTACGAGGAGGTGCGGAAGGGGCGGTGATCTCACGCTCCAGGCTCAAGAGAGGCGGTATACGGTTCTCCAAGTTCTCGGTGGTCGGACTCTTGAACGCCGCTGTGGACGTCGGGACGCTCAACGCGCTCCTGCTGCTTGCCCACACGCGGGACCCTTCGATCATGGCCCTGTACAACGGCGTCGCACTCGTCCTCGCTAATGTCAACAGCTACCTGTGGAACACGCGTTGGACCTTCCGGGGACGGTCTGAGCCCGGCCACAGACAGAGGGTCCTCTTCGTGCTGGTGGCGGCGGCCAACATGGCGATGAGCAACGGGCTCTTTTGGATGCTAGTGCGGCCCGTGCTCGTGCACACCGACATCTCGGCCTATCTGGCGGGCAACGTGGCGAAGCTTATCTCCGTCGTCGTCGCCTCCACCGTGACCTTCTTTCTGCTGCGCTATCTGGTGTTTACGCGCAAGAGACGGTGGTTCGGCGGGCGCTTGTAAGGGGCCAGGTTGCGTGCTAAATTATCCCGGCAACGCGGAAGTAGCTCAGTTGGTAGAGCATCACCTTGCCATGGTGAGGGTCGCGGGTTCGAATCCCGTCTTCCGCTCTAGGCCGCGGGGCTGCGGCTTGGCCGAGGGCAGGCGGCACGACTGGCGGCATGGCCGAGTGGTTAGGCAAGGGTCTGCAAAACCCTGTACCCCGGTTCGATTCCGGGTGCCGCCTCTCGGCGGGGGCGAAGCC
>JBFLXF010000740.1:0-1570 GCA_040757515.1 Actinomycetota bacterium | reverse complement strand
AGCGGCCATCTCGCGTTCCCCCCGGTCTACGACGTGCCGCAGCAACTCGACCACCTCCTCGACGGAGATAAGGACCTCCCCCTCGCACAGCCGGCGGATGGCGGCGATGATCTCCTCGACGCCCTCGGACTTGTGCAGCACCCCAGAGGCACCGGCTCCCACGGCCCGCGCCCATTCCAGGCGGTCCAGGCTGGCCGTGAGCACCAGGACCGCGCAGGTCCCCTCGCCGGAGTGCGAGTCCAGAAGCTCCCGGATCAGACCCGTCCCCTCTCCGTCGGGTAGCCGGAGATCCACGAGCGCGACGTCCATCCTGCCGATCACCTTGCGGGCCTCCGCGATGCTCCCGGCCTGCGTGACCGGCCCGAAGTCCGCCTCCCGCTCGACCATGGCCGCCAGCGCCTCGCGCAGCGAGACGTGGTCCTCAACGATCAGGACCCTGTGCCCGATATCCGCCGGTCGCTCCATGCCTTCTCCATCCAGAGAATGATGCCGCCGCCGCCTCGAAAAGACATCACCCGCATGGACCAGATTCATCTAACTCAATGTGACTACCGGAGAGTCTCAAGAAGGATGACGCCGCAGAGGCGGGGCAGCGCGGGGTCTTCGCCGTCCGGCTCTACCCGGTCATCTCCACGGCGCGATCCACTAGGGAGAGCAGATCCGAGAGTCCCATATCCTCCACGTCCGCGATCCGGCCCCCGAACGACACCGTGGAGACGGGCCCGTGCCCCGGATACAGCTCCACCCAGACCGGCACGCGCAGGCGCACAGTCTCGGTCGCCCTGCTGCACACCACCATCGCCGGCTCCAGGCTCAGAACGCTCTCATCGAGGCTGGCGGGATCGGCGGTGAGGATCTCGACGCCGGGACGCAGTTCCCGCAGTACCTCGGCGATGCTCTGGCGGTAAGCGCGCGGCTCGTTGGCCATCAGGACCTTCGTCTTGGGAGCCTGTCGACGCTCCGCCACGGAAGCCTCCGTCTTATGCTATCTCCCCTCCAAACTCCGTCCGCGCCGGACGTACCGCGAAACCTCGCGCCGGGCGAAGCATAGCAGATGAGGCGTCCGAGGGAGCGACGGGGTCTCTAGCGGATCTCCACAAGCCCGTGACGCACGGCGAAGAGGAGCGCCTGCAGGCGCGAGTGGACACCGAGCTTGTGGAGGATGTTCACCATGTGGGTCCGCTCGGTCTCGACGGTGATAGAGAGCTTTCTGGCGATCTCTTTGCTCTCCAGCCCCTCGGCGAGCGCCTGCAATACCTCCTTCTCGCGCGCGGTGAGCCTCTCGATGGCCTGCCGGGCATCGTACTCCTGCTGGCGCTCGCGGCTCACCAGCCTGAGCATCTCTACCACCTCGCCCGGCGGGAGCAGGGCTTCACCGGCCCTCAGACGCCGCACGGCGTCCACGATCTCCTTTATCGGGGTGGACTTATGCAGGACGCCCGAGGCGCCCGCCTCCACGGCACGGGCGAGCCTGCCCGGCTCCAGGCTGGCGCTGAGGACCAGTGTCGAGAGGTCGGGCCGCTCCCTGCTGGACTCCTGTATGAAGTTGAGGCCATCGCCGTCGGGCAAG
>JBFLXF010000739.1:0-1571 GCA_040757515.1 Actinomycetota bacterium | reverse complement strand
GAGGGGCTCGTCGAGCAGGAGTACCTTCGGGCGGTTGACGAGGGCTCGGGCGAGGGCGACCCTCTGCTGCTGGCCGCCGGAGAGCTGGGCCGGCCTTCTCTTCTCAAAGCCCTGCAGCTGCACCATCGCGCACGCCTCGGCGACCCGCCTGCGCAGCTCCTCGCCCTTCACGCCCGCGCGCCGGAGGCCGAAGGCGACGTTGTCGAATACGTTGAGGTGCGGGAAGATCGCGTAGGACTGGAAGACGGTGTTTACGGGCCGCTTGTAGGGCGGGACGCCCTGCACCTGCTGGCCGGCGACGGAGATCTCGCCGCTGGTGGGCTCCTCGAAGCCGGCTATCATGCGCAGGGTCGTGGTCTTGCCGCACCCGCTCGGTCCGAGCAGCGAGAAGAACTCGCCCTCATAGATCTCCAGCGATAGGTCGTCTACCGCCACGAACTCCCCGAAACGCTTGGTGACGCGCGAGAGCCTGACGGCGACGGGCCGCCGCTCCGGGGCCTGCGGCGGCCTCTCCCTAACGGTTCTCTCGTCCAACCTTCTCCTCCTGTGCGTGTGATCCGGCAGCGGGCCTCCCCTCGTCCCCGCCCATAGTCTTTGCCCGGCGTGGACCGCCGTCAACTGTCTCCAGTGCGGCGAGCGCCGCCCGTCTCCCCGACCTGACGGCGCTGTTCATGAAGCTCGGGGCCGCGGCGTAGCCCTCGGCGCCCGCGAGGTGTACGGGTCCGAAGGAGCCGCCCATCGCCTTCCCGAAGCCGGCCATGTCGCCGGGGCTCATGATCATGTAGCTCCCCCGCGTGTAGTGCTCGGCGTTCCACACCTGTTCCACGACCGCGTCCGGTTCGGGCACGTCGTAGAGCCTCTGCAGCAGCCCGACGGCCCTCTCCCTGCGCCTCTCCGCCGGTAGTCCGAGCTCCGCCAGCAGCGGCCCGCCGGCGGAGAAGGAGACGAGGGCGCGCGGTTTGTCTCCCTGAGCGGCGGCGCAGTAACCGAGCGGCGTGTCCGTGACCGTGAAGGCCGAAGCGTCCACCGGCTCGTCGAAGAGGAAGTGCATCTTCCTCACCACGCCGTAGACCGCACCGCAAGCGAGCCTGCGGACCTCTTCCGGCAGGGGCGGGTCGAACCCGATGAAGCGGTAGCAGGTAAAGGGGAGGGCCAGGATCACGTGCCGGGCGCGCGCCGTGCCTTCTCTCTCGCCGGTCATCCAGCGAACCTCCACGGCGCTGTTCTCCTGCCGCACCTCCGTGACCGGACACGAGTAGTACACCCTGCCCTTGAGCTCCGCCGCGAGCGCCTCGGCGACGCGTCCGGCCCCTCCGCGCACCCGGAACTCGTTGCCCTTGCCCGGCCCGCCGCGGGTCGCCACCTTCACGGCGTACGAGTAGAAGGACATCCGCTCCAATGGGACCGTGGAGCCGCAGCTCGACACGAGCGTCTCGACGGCGTGGATGCCTTCCTCGCTCATGCCCTCACGCCGCAGCCACCTCTCGACGCTTGCATCTTCCTCGGGTGGCGGCGCGTCTCTCCACGGCTCGTCGGGGGGGGGGGGCGCGCCCCCCACCGCCGGAGCCGCG
>JBFLXF010000738.1:0-1575 GCA_040757515.1 Actinomycetota bacterium | reverse complement strand
GACGCTCCTGGAGGGCCTGGAGGACGTCGAAGAGATCGAGCTGTCCGGCCCGCCGCCCGCGCAGGACGACCCGCTGAGAGTGCGCGGCCTGGACCACCTCGTGCTCACGGTCGCGGACGCGGAGGAGACGGTCGTCTTCTACGAGCGGGTGCTCGGCATGAGGGGCGTCGTCTTCGGGGAGGGGCGACGGGCGCTGGAGTTCGGGAGACAGAAGATCAACCTTCACGAGGCAGGACGAGAGTTCGAGCCGAAGGCCGCGAGGCCCGTGGCGGGGTCTGCGGACCTGTGCTTTGTTGTGGAGGCGGAGCCGGAGGCGATCCTCGAGCATCTGCGGTCCTGCGGGGTGGAGATCGTTGGGGGGCCGGTCGAGAAGACCGGGGCCCTGGGGCCGATGATCTCGATCTACACGAGAGACCCGGACGGGAACCTGATCGAGCTGTCGAAGTACGAGGAGGCTTAGCATGGCGCGGGTATATCGCGAGGCGGACATAGGAGATGAGATCACGCGCAAGAAGGTCGCGATATTAGGCTACGGAAGCCAGGGGCACGCCCACGCTCTCAACCTGCGCGACTCCGGCTGCGAGGTAGCCGTCGGGCTCTACGAGGGCTCGAGCAGCCGGTCCAAGGCGGAGGCCGAGGGCCTTAAAGTGATGAGCAACGCGGAGGCCACCCGCTGGGCCGACGTGGTGATGATGACCATCCCGGACGAGAAGCAGCCCCCGGTCTTCGACGAGGAGATCGCGCCGAACCTCTCCGAGGGGATGCTGATGCTCTTCGCCCACGGCTTCAACATCCACTTCAACCAGATCGTGGTGCCGCCGGAGGTGGATCTGGGGCTGGTGGCCCCCAAGGGTCCGGGCCACGTGCTGAGAAGGCTCTACGAGGAGGGCAAGGGGATGCCCGCCCTCTTCGCGGTCGGCAACGACGCGAGCGGCGAGGCGCGCGACCTGATCCTCTCCTACGCCCGCGGCATCGGCTGCGGGAGGGCCGGGGTGCTCGAGACGACCTTCGCCGAGGAGACCGAGACCGACCTCTTCGGGGAGCAGGCCGTGCTGTGCGGCGGGCTCTCGGCGCTGCTGAAGGCCGGCTTCGACACGCTGGTCGAGGCGGGCTACCAGCCGGAGCTGGCCTACTACGAGTGCGTAAACGAGCTGAAGCTGATAGTAGACCTCATCTACGAGGGCGGGCTCGCCGGGATGCGCTACTCCATCTCCAACACCGCCGAGTACGGGGACTACACCGCGGGCCCCCGGCTCATAGACGAGTCGGTGAAAGAGAAGATGCGCGGCATCCTGGCGGACATCCAGAGCGGCAGGTTCGCCAAGGACTGGGTCATGGAGAATGCGGCGGGACAGCCGTCGTTTCTGGCGATGCGCCGCAGAGAGGCCGCGTCCAACGTCGAGAGGGTCGGAGCGGAGCTCAGGGCCCTCGCGGCCGAAGGGGTCGAGACGCCGGCCGGCTCCGCCGGGCCGGCAGGAGGTGATGTCAGATGACGCGCAAGGCGTTCGCCGTCTCGGACGGCGACTGGTGCTACCACGGCGGGGAGTTCGTGCGGATGGGCGAGACCAAGCTCTC
>JBFLXF010000737.1:0-1577 GCA_040757515.1 Actinomycetota bacterium | reverse complement strand
CCACGAAGTCGAAGAGGCCGAGGCATCTCTCGGCGTGACCCGCGTGACGGAAGGACTGCACCTCGACGTGAGGGTGCGCGCCGTCGTTCGCACAACATGCGACCGTACCCTCGAGCCTGCGGAGCTGGTGGTGGAGTTCGGCGACTCGGAGCTGCTCTCCGGACCGGACGACGCCGAGCTGTGCGTGGAGGACTGGGCGATAGACCTCCGGCGCTACACGGCGCGGGCATTGCCCGCGGAGGTTCCGATGCAGGTTTTCCGCCCCGGCACCGAGCCGGTCGGCCCCGAAGACGCGAGCGAGGAGATAGATCCCCGGTGGCGGGGCCTCGACGACCTCTTCGCGTCCGGTTTCTGATTTTTCACCAAGTTCAGGAGGTAGCATCATGGCGGTTCCGAAGAAGAAGACTTCCAGGGCGCGCAGGGACAAGCGGCGGGCGCACCACGCGCTCAAGGGGCCCGGCCTCGTGGCCTGCCCGAACTGCGGCGAGCCACGCCTCCCGCACCGCGTGTGCCCGGAGTGCGGCCACTACAAGGGCCGCACCGTCGTCGCCGTAGAGGCCGTAGAGTAGCCCGCCCAAAACCGGATGCGCATCGCGGTAGACGCCCTTGGCGGGGATAACGCTCCGCACGAGGTCGTCTTCGGTGCTCTGGCCGCTGCCCGCCGCCTCGCATCTGATGAGGTCTTGCTGGTCGGCGAGCCCGGCGTTCTGGAACCCCTGCTCGGCGATGCTCCCCCGAACGTCTCCATCAAGGGCTCGGGTGGGGTCGTGAGCATGGAGGAGGAGCCAGCGGCCGCGCTGCGCGCGCGACCCGACGCGAGCGTCGCGGTGGCAGCGAGGCTGGTTCGCGAGGGAGAGGCGGACGCGCTCTTCTCGGCGGGGAATACCGGGGCCACGGTGGCCGCCGCGCTCCTGCGGATCGGGCGCCTTCCGGGGTGCCGCAGGCCCGCCATCGCGACGGTGCTTCCGTTCCCCAGGCCGGTGCTGTTGCTCGACGCGGGGGCTACCGTTGTGTGCAGGGCGCAGGACCTGCTGAATTTCGCTATCCTTGGCGGCGTGTTCGCGGAGAGATACTTCCGGCTGGAGGGGCGGGCTCGCGTCGGTCTCATCAACGTCGGCGAGGAGCCCGGCAAGGGTGACGACCTCGCCAGGGAGACGCATCGTCTGATCTCCTCCTGCAAGGGGGTTCGGTTCGTGGGCAACGTCGAGGGCCGGGATATCGGGAGCGGCGTCGCGGATGTGCTCGTAACCGACGGCTTCACCGGTAACGTGGTCCTGAAGACCGCAGAAGGGGTGGCCCGCGAGATCCTGAGCATGGTCCGCGCCGCGGCGACAGCCGACCTCGTCGGGAGGCTCGGCGGCGCCCTCCTTCGCCCGCGGCTCCTCAAGGTCCGCGATCAGGTAGACCCGGAGAACTACGGCGGATCCTTCCTGCTCGGGGTGAACGGTTCCGTGGTCATCGGGCACGGCAACTCTCGCGCTCGTGGTGTGGAGAACGCCCTCCTCGGCATCTCCCGCACGGGAGTAGAGCTTACGGGCGCCCTCGCGGAAGCTCTCTCGGCCGCTCGCGTTTCGTCC
>JBFLXF010000736.1:0-1579 GCA_040757515.1 Actinomycetota bacterium | reverse complement strand
ATCCTCGGCGTGACGAACTTCAACGTCTTGATCACGGGCTCGACCGAGGCGCCCACGGATCCCATGGCGATCGTCCTGCCCGCGATCCTGTTCGGCGGCGGGGTCTTCGGGCTCATCGTCGGAGCACTTCTTAAGGCCCGCCGCTCGGAGGTTTACCGCCGGATAGGGGAAGGGGGAGCGGAGTCCGAGTCCCGGGCCAGGACGTGAGGCGCCGGGGGACGAGCGGACCGTCCACCCCGCAGCACGAGCGGGCCGACCTCCCCGCGCTCGCCGACCGCGAGGGGGTTCTTGAGGAGCTGGTGCGCGTGATCTGCGAGGCGTGGGCGTCGTTCGACACGCCGCGCCCCGCCGAACCGCAGCTCGGCGAGGAGCTGGCCGCGCGCCTCGTCGCGCCGCTCCCGGAGGAGCCCGGCGAGGTAGAGGATGCTCTCTCCGACGCCGCTCGCGTGCTGGACGCGAGCGTCTCGCCTTCGCGCCCGCTCAACCTCGGCTACATCGGCTCCACGGGCCTGGAGATGGGCGTGCTGGCCTCCGCGCTCGCGGCTACCTACGATGTAAACCTTGCCGTCACCGCGGGCGGGGCGGACCTGGTCGAGGAGCAGGCCCTGCGCTGGCTCGCGGGCTTCACCGGCTTCCCGCTCGCCGAGGGCGCGTTCACGAGCGGCGGGATGACCTCGAACCTCACGGCGCTGCTCGCGGCGCGCGAGCGAGCGCTACCAGGGGCGCGCACCGACGGGCTCGCGGGCCGCCGGGCGGCCGTGTACTGCTCCGAGGAGGCCCACCACTCGGTCGTCCGCGCCGTCGAGGTCTGCGGCCTTGGGAGCGCCGCCGTCCGGCGCATCCCCCTCGACGGCCGGCGTCGGATGCGCCCGGAAGCTCTGGACGAGGCGCTCTCCCGCGACGCCGCCTCCGGCGTCACGCCGGTCGCCGTGGTGGCGACGGCGGGCACGACGCTCACGGGCGCGGTGGACTCGCTGGACGAGGTGGCCGGCGTCTGCGAGCGCCACGGCGTCTGGATGCACGTGGACGGCGCCTACGGCCTCCCGGCCGCGGCGGTCCCGCAGACCGCGCCGCTCTTCGCCGGCCTCGAGCGCGCCGACTCGGCAACCGTGGACGCCCACAAGTGGCTTGGGGTGCAGAAGAGCTGCAGCGCCGTCATGCTGCGGGAGACCGGGAGGCTGCGGGCGGCCTTCGGCCACGAGGAGCGCTACATGCTGCACGAGGGTGACGTCCCCAACCCCGTGGATCGCACGCTCGAGTACTCGCGCCCTTTGCGTTCCCTTAGGCTGTGGATGGCCTTCCGCGTCCACGGAGCGGCCCAGTTCAGGGTCTGGATCGGACGCACATTAGACAACGCCCGGCTCCTCGCCGGTCTGCTGCACAAAGAGGCGGACTTCGAGCTGCTCCACGAGCCGATGCTCTCCACCCTCTGCTTCCGGCACGCACCGCCGGGCGTCCGCGACCTCGACGCGCACAACATCCGGCTTGCCCGTGAGATGCAGCGCGACGGCCGCGTCTTCGTCGCTCCGGCCTCCGTGGACGGCCGCGCCTGTTTGCGCGTCTGCTTCGTCAACTTCCG
>JBFLXF010000735.1:0-1582 GCA_040757515.1 Actinomycetota bacterium | reverse complement strand
CAGACCCGCGGGCACACCGTGAACGATGACCACCTCAGCCGGACCGTGGGACTCACCCGCCGTTGAGAAACCGAATCTCACCGCCGCCTCGAAACCTCCGTAAACGCCAGCCTCACTGCGGCAAATATACCAGCAAGCTCAGTAAGCGGGGGGACGGTAGAGATCTCCGCCGCTGTCGAAGAGATCGCCGCGCCTGTCGGAGCGCCCGCCGTCCCCAGCGCCTCCGGGTCTCCCCGCCCCCCCGTCGGCGGTGCCGCCGCCATCGGAGTCGTCAGCGCCGTCCGGAATGCCATCGCCGTCGGAGTCGGGGTTCTGCGGGTCGGTGCCGAGCCGGCGCTCCTCGCGATTGCTTAGACCGTCACCGTCGGGGTCGGTTAAACGCGTCGCGCCGCCGTTCGCGGGCCGCCCACCCGTACCGTCGCCCGCATCAGGACCGGCACCGCCGTCTTCTGCGGTGGTGCCGGGGCCCTCCGGGGCAGTGGGTTCCGGCGCGGTGGTCTCCGCCGCAGGCGCGAGGAGCTGGCGGAAGGGATCCTTGCTCTCGTAGGCAGCGTAGGAATCCACGTCGGGACGCTCGATCCCGGGCGCCGGAGATCCCCCTCCGGCCTGGGCGACCTCGGAGTCGGAACGGGCGACATTGGCCCGGTTGGAGACCGTCTCGTCTCGCCCGCCGGCGGCAAGAGCGCCTACCAGTATCCAGGCGAAGATGAACAGCGCCAGGACGGCCAGAACCGCCGGCACGACCTTGTTGTCGCGCAGGAGGGTGTCCACCAGCCCGGAGCCGAAGGCGCGCAGGCGCCGGGCTGCACCCCGGGCTGCACCGGAGACGCGCAGCCTACCCGGCATCGGTCGCCTCTCCCGTGGTCGTCTCCTGCGGCGATTCGAGATCTCCAGGCGAGACCGGGGCAGGCCCCGGCTGCGTCTCCGGCTGATAGTAGACCTCGGCCTGAATCTCCACCTGCAGGAGACGCTCGATCTCGGGCGCCGCCGTCGTGCCCTCCGTCGGCTCGACCTCCTCGTAGCTGACCTCGTTGACCGTGACGAGGCGAACGAGGTTCTGCAGCCGCGTCATGAAGTCCTGCATCTCCTCGTAGGTGCCCTCGAACGCCATTGTAATAGGGACGACGGAGTAGTCGCCACCGCCCGGCGGCGGGCCCGGGGTGCCAGGCTCGATCCTGAGCTGGGTAACGCCCGCGCCTTCGGCTATCGCCTCTATCTGCACGACGAGCGTCGGCATCTCGGGCTGCGCCGGGATGCGCTTGGAGAGCTCCAGGATCTGGCGCTCTATCTCGGGAGCCTCTCTCCTTACGCTCTCCAGCTCGGAGACCTGCTGCTGGAGTTGTGCGAGCTGGGCCTCCTTGTCCGAGCGCTCCTGAGCACGCCCTTCGAGAGTGTCCAACAACGGACCGAGCAGCAGGAAATAGTAGCCGATAACAACGAGCACGATGATGAGCCCGCCGAGCAGCAGGATGTTGCGCGTGTTGCGGTCCACTAGATCCCCTCGCCAGCATCGCCGGCGTACTGCCCCTGAGCGGGTGAGATCGTGTCATCCTCGGCGGCCTGATCGGCGGAGCCGTCCAGG
>JBFLXF010000734.1:0-1585 GCA_040757515.1 Actinomycetota bacterium | reverse complement strand
AGTCCCTGGTGCGTTCTCGTCTTCGTAGCGGGCCACGATCTCGTACCCGTTCTGCGCCGCATAGCGTTCGAGTACGGCGCGCTGTTTCTCCAGGGGAGGGAGGTTGCCTTCAGGATCCGTGCGCAGATAGTATGCGGCTCTTGTCATCAGCACACGATGATAGCACGCGGCCCGTCTGGTATGATCTCAGCGTCGGCTGTCGCCGGCGAAGCGTCGGGACGTGGCGCAGTCTGGTAGCGCACTCGGCTGGGGGCCGAGTGGTCGCCGGTTCGAATCCGGCCGTCCCGACTTTGCGACGGAAGAGACCTCGCGGAAAGGCCACAACGCACCTTGGACACGCTCTATCTTCTGCTGAGTATCGTCGGGTTCTTCATCGTGATCGCGGCCTTCTTCTTCGGGGGCTTCGTGGTCCTGGATTTCTTGTGGAGTCGCCGCGGAGCGGACCCCTACGACAAGAGAGTTTCGCAGGGCTGAAGCCCCGCTCGCGCCGTTGATACCCGCTCTCAACGATCTGCGCCTGGTCGAGACTGAGCGTCTGCTTCTTCACGAGGCCCACGACGAGGATCGCCTCTCCCTGCTGCGTGAACGCGTGGAGACTGACGGCGAGCAGCGCAACCCCGTGATCGTCGCCCCCCACCAGAGCCGCTACCTGGTCCTCGATGGCGCACACCGTGTCCGCATCTTGGGCGAGCTCGGCTGCCGGTTCATACTCGTCCAGGTCGTCGAACCGCCCGAGACGGCGGAGAGTTGGTATCACCTCGTTGGCGCGGACCTGCTGCCGGCCTTGAGCGAGGCGGAGGGAGTGGAGATCTCCGAGCGGCCCGGAGGGGCGGCGGTAGCAGAGGTCGAGCAGGCGGGCGGGAGAACAGTGCGCGTGCGCGCGTCCACGCCAGGGTTGGAGGGCGAGGTACGGGCGCTCTGGGCGATAGGGAAGCTTTATCCGGCCGGGGAGATCGTGCGGCGCGTTACACCGGAGGCCGGGGTGAGGCCGGAGGAGGGGGAGACGCTCGTCCGCTACAGGCCGTACGCGCCTGCGGAGCTGGTCGAGGTCGTCGAGCGCGGCGCCGTGCTGCCGGCCGGGATAACCCGTTTCAGGGTGCGCGAGCGCGTTCTGGGCGTACGCTTTCCGCTGGAGAAGCTCAGGAGCGGAGATCTCTCGAGGCGCAACGCCGAGCTCGAGGAGTTCGTGCGGCTGCGCTGGATGGAGGACAGAATCCGCTACTACGGGGAGCCCGTCATACTCTTCGAGTAGCCCTCTTCCGGGATATCGCACGTTTGCCACGTTGCGGGCCTGGGGTAACATACCGGTCTCGCGGTCACGGGGTGTCTGGGGAGTGGGGGTTGCGTCTGATCCTTAGCTCGGGACGGACGCCTGCATAGGTGATCGCGGGGCATGCGAGACGGCGCCCGTGGTCGGGCGAGAAGGGAGAGGATATGACTCGCAAAGGCACGCCGGGGACGGTGACGACCGAGGGCAGGCTCAGTCGCCGACGATTTCTCGAGCTGGGCGGCGCGAGCCTCGCCGGAGCGGCGCTGCTCGGTGTGGCGGGTTGCGGCGGCGCGCAGCAGACGAGCGGCGCGACCG
>JBFLXF010000733.1:0-1586 GCA_040757515.1 Actinomycetota bacterium | reverse complement strand
TCTCCAGCAGCCACGTCACCTTCGAGCCGGAGAAGTAGGCGTCTATGGTAAGCCCGGCCTTGTCCCGGACCATCTGCGAGTGGCCCTGCTCGATGAGCCTGTCGCAGATGCCCGCGCCGCGCCTATCCTGCCAGACGATCGCCCGGTGAACGGGCTCCCCCGTCTCGCGGTCCCACATGACGACCGTCTCGCGCTGGTTGGTTATCCCGATCGCCGCCACATCCCCCGGAGAGGCCCCGGCGTCCTCGAGCGCCTCGCGCATCACCTTAAGGGTGACGTCCCAGATCTCGTCGGCGTCGTGCTCGACCCAGCCGGGCCGCGGGTAGTGCTGCGTGAACTCCTCCTGAGCCTCCCCCACCGTCGCACTGTCGTGGTTGAAGACTATAGCCCTGCTGGAAGTGGTCCCCTGGTCTATCGCCAGGACGTACTGACCGGCCATGTCCCTGCTCTCTCCTTTCCCGCCAGGTTGAGCTCTCCCGATATGCGGCGCCTCTCTACCCGAACCGACACCTCCTCATGGCGAGAGCCCCGCACGAGATCTAACAGCCCCGGTGGAGGGCTCATGGTCTCGTGCGGGGCTCTCTCTTTTCTCTCTGCGCCCTCGCTGCTATGCGGTTGTAGCAGAACTCTACAGTCCCCCGGACACCCGGTCAAGCGAGCTTCCAGAGGCGGTAGTCGCTGGTGGAGACACCTGCGGCACCGGCCTCGAGGATCGCGGAGACCGTAGCGCGATCCTTTACAAGCCCGCCGGCGAGTACGGGCCGGTCGAGCGCCGCCCGGTAACTCTCCACTATCTCCGGGAAGGCGAGGCCCGGCAGGATCTCTACAGCATCCGGACCGGCCTGGCGGAGCACCTTCAGCCCCCGCTCCACGGCGCTCGTGTCTATCGCGAAGAGGCGCTGGATCGTCAGCAGCCCGTTGCTCTTGGCGAGCTCGACGACGTGGCGGTGGGTCGAGATGACCCCGTCCACCTCCCGCGAGAGGAAACGGATGCCGCTCGGGTCCGCCGCCACCCCGCCGACCATGTCCACGTTGACACAGATGAATGGGCGCCTGTAGCGCTTGCTCCGCACCCGATCCAGCACCCGGAACACGTCCCCGCCGAGCACGAAGATCGCCGCATGGTCCCCCGCCAGCGCTCGCTCCAGATCCGAGTCCGGCCCCCGCACCGCCGGGATAACCGGATTCACCCTGAGCGCCCGCAGAAAGCGCCCCGCCCTCTCGTCGTCCTTCCCCACACCGCCGACTCTAACAGCTTTCGAGCCCGAAACGCCACAAGATACAACTTTCTAGTTATTGATCGGATAATCTATCGGTGATAGTTTCCATCTTCGTGGGCACGAGCATACAGGCTCTGCGGGTCTATCTGGAGATATTGGAGTCCGGCTCGCTCTCGGCGGCGGGTCGAGAGCTCGGCATGACTCAGCCGGCGGTCTCGAACCACCTGCACGCCCTGGAGGAGCGCTTCGGGGTGCGGCTGCTGGAGCGGGGCCGCAGGATGCGCCCGACGCCGGCGGGTGAGCGACTGGCGGATCACGCGCGCCGGGTTCTGGCCGAGCTCTCCGAGCTGGAGGAGGAGATGGCCC
>JBFLXF010000732.1:0-1586 GCA_040757515.1 Actinomycetota bacterium | reverse complement strand
CCTTCGTCTCGGCGAGCGGTGCCCTGCAGGTCGGCCCGGCGAGCGCGGGAGCAGACCCGGGACCTGCGGCCTACGGGCGCGGCGGCGAGGAGCCGACCGTCACCGACGCGAACGTCGTGCTGCACCGCATCCCGCCCGGCGTGGCTCTGGGCGGCACGCTAAAGATGGACGAGGAGGCCGCCAGGCGAGCGGTCGGCAAGGTCGCCGAGCGGCTCGGGATGGGCGTCGAGGAGGCGGCGGAGGCGATCCTGGAGATCGTCAACGAGAACATGCACGCCGCCCTTAGGGTCGTGAGCGTCGAGCGCGGCCACGACCCGCGGGAGTTCGGGCTCGTGGCCTTCGGCGGCGCCGGGCCGATGCACGCCAACGCGCTCGGCCGCCTGATCCGCTCGCGCTCCGTGATCGTGCCGCAGACCCCGGGCGTGATGAGCGCCTTCGGCTTCCTCTCCTCGGATATTCAGAACGAGTTCCCCGAGACCTACCTGCGCACCGCCGAGGAGACACCGGCCGCGGAACTCAGAGCGACCGTCGAGGGCCTGATCTCCCAGGCGAACGAGTGGCTCGACGGCGAGGGCGTCGAGGAGGACAAGAGGCGCTTCGATCTCTACGCCGACTGCCGCTACTACCTGCAGAACATCCAGATCCCCTGCCGCTTCGAGCTGGACGAGCTCTCCGGCGAGGACTCCACGTTCCTGCGCGAGCGCTTCGAGGCGGCCCACCGCCAGCGCTACAACTTCGAGCTGCCGGACTCGCCGCTGGAGATCGCCACCGTGCGCGTCGTCGGGCGCGGCACCATAAAGGGCGTGAGTCTCGTGGAGAGCGAGGACGGCGCCGGAGCCGACGCCTCCGAAGCGGTACTGCGCGCCGAAAAGGTGTACTTCGGCGGGGAGTGGGTTGAGACCCCGATCTACGACCGCTCAAGGCTCAGACCCAACCATGCGGTCGAGGGCCCCGCCATCGTGGTGCAGGATGACACCACGACGGTCATAGAGCCCGGCTACCGGGGCGCGGTGGACCGCTTCGGGAACATCCTGATCGAGGAGGCCTAAAGAGAGATGGTGCTGCACGAGAAGCGGGAACTGCCGGACTTCGTCCGGGAGCACGACATAGACAACGTCACCCTCGACATCATCGAGAACGCCCTGAAGAACATCCGCTACGAGATGGACCGCGTGCTCGTCACCACGGCTGTCAGTCCGATCATTCGCGAGCAGGCCGACGAGTTTCCCCTCATAGCCGACCGCCAGGGACGCATGGTCGTCGGCCAGTTCGGAAGCCCCGTGGATACCGTGCTGGAGAACTCGCCCTACAAGGTCGAGGACCTCAAGGACGGCGACGTCATCGCCACGAACGACCCGTACATGATGGAGGGCTCGACCTCCCACCTGCCGGACATCCTGCTGGTGCGCCCGATCTTCTACGAGGGCGACCACGTCGGCTACGCTCTGCAGTGGGGCAACCTGATGGACGTCGGCGGCAAGACCGCAGGCTCCATCCCCATCGATGCCCGCTCGATCTACGAGGAGGGCGTGCGCATGCCGCCCGTCAAGCTCTACGACGGCGGCAGGCTTAACGAAGAGGTCCTG
>JBFLXF010000731.1:0-1593 GCA_040757515.1 Actinomycetota bacterium | reverse complement strand
ACTCCGGGACAGAGGCGGCTCCGGCGAGCGCGCGGGAGACGAACCCGGCAAGCAGCCAGCGGGCGCGCTCGGGCGTCCCCGTGGTGCTCGCTTCGGCCATCAGGGCTTCAGGATCTCTGAGCGTCAAGCGGAGAATCTCCTCATCTCGCAAGGTAGTGTATCAAGGTGGATCGAACGGATAAGCGTCTTCGCTCACATCCGGTGCAGGCGGGGGTAGAGCTCTTTGTACCTGGAGTAGGGCTCTTCGTAGTCTACGCTCCCCGGCTCTATGACATCCCCAGAATACTGCATGCGCGGGGCGTCCTCTGCTGAGCGGTAGACTCCGGAGGCGAGGCCGGCCAGGACCGCGGCTCCACGGGCGGAGGCCACGCGTCCCACCTGGTCCGGCAACGGGCGCAAGGGACGTCTGAGCACGCTTGCGAGCAGTCCGCGCCAGCGCTCCCCTACGGCTCCTCCACCAGCGAGCCGCAGCTCCACCACCTCCGCGCCGGTCGCCTCCAGCGCCTCGAGGCCGTCGCGCAGGGCGAAGGCAACGCCTTCGAGGGCGGCGCGCAGGAGGTGGGCGCGGGAGTGGGAGAGGCCGAGCCCCACCCAGGCGCCGCGCACGTCAGGATCGAAGACCGGCGTCCTCTCCCCGGAGAGGTACGGCAGGAAAGTGACTCCTCCGGCGCCGGGCGGGACGGAGAACGCCTCCCTTTCGACATCCTCCCAGGAGACACCGAGAACTCCGCGAGCCCACTCCAGCGCCAAGCCAGCGTTCTGGATCGCTGCCATGGCATAGTAGGGTGCCGCCGAGTTCCTCGGGAGCGCAGCGCGGTAGAGATGGGTGCGCCGGGCCGGGTCCGGCCGGGGCTCATCTCTGGGAACTGCGATCTGGCCGCCCGTACCGATGGTGAGCTGCGCGACCCCGGCGGACGCCGAGAACAACCCCGTGCCGAGCATCGCCGCCGCGGTGTCTGCCGCGCCAGCCGCCACCGGGATACCGGGACGCAGCCCCAGGTGCCGAGCCGCCCGTCCGGTTAGCACACCCGCAGTGGCGCCCGAACCGATGAGAGGGGCCAGCAGATCCTCGCGCAGTCCGAGCGTCCGTATCACCTCCTCGTCCCAGCGGTCGGAGAGGAGATCATAGAGCAGGGTGGCGGAGGCATCGGAGGGCTCGGCAGCGGCCTCGCCGGTGAGGCCCAGGCGTATCCAGTCTTTGGGCTGTAGCGCCCAGTCGGCGCCGGAGTAGAGGCCGGGCTCATTCTCGCGCAGCCACAGGAGGCTGGGACCGGCCATGCCTGCGGCGGGCGGGTTCGCGAGTCGCCGCAGGACAGCCTCGCCGAGGCCACGGTAGAGTCCGAGTTGCGCCCGGGACCTGGCGTCGGCCCAGGTGATAGCCGGGCGCAAACACCGCCCGTCCGCCCCGCAGAGGACGACGCCATGCATCTGCCCGGAGAGGCCGATCGCAGAGACCTCCCCACGCCTCTCGCCGACCGCTGTCCGCACCGCTCGCCCCGCAGCCTCCCACCACTCCCCCGGATCAGCCTCGGCCCAGCCGGGACGCGGGGACCGGACACCGTAGGAGACGGAGCCCTCGCCGAGTCGCTCTCC
>JBFLXF010000730.1:0-1600 GCA_040757515.1 Actinomycetota bacterium | reverse complement strand
GCGAGCTCTCCGCAGAGGAGCTCGAAGGCACGCGCGTCGAGCCCGACGGCACGATCACCACCGAGAAGAGCCGTACGCGGGGCGCTTTGCGCGCCAACCGCCTGATGCCTCATGTCGGGGTGATGGTGGACGGAAAGGCCCGCGAGGGCTTCCCCACCCTCTCCGGCAAGCTGGAGATCTGGTCGCCGACCATGGCGGCGTGGGGCTGGGAGGAGTACGCGACGCCGGTCTACATCAAGAGCCACGTCCACCCGGAGAGTTTGGAGGAGGGCCAGCTCGTCCTCAACGCCACCTTCCGGCTGCCGACGCTCATCCACACCAGGAGCGGCAACTCCAAGTGGCTCAACGAGATCTCCAACAAGAACCCCGTCTGGATCAATCCCGACGACGCCGGCCCGCGCGGCATAAAGACGGGTGACCTTATCCGGGTTACCACCGAGATCGGTTACTCCGTGAACCACGCCTGGGTAACCGAGAGCATCGCGCCGGGCGTGGTGGCCTGCTCCCACCACCTCGGACGCTGGCGCCGCAGGCAGGACCAGGCCGACAGGTGGAGCAACGCTTTGGTGGACATAACGCGGGACGGAAACGGCGGCTGGAAACTCCGGCAGATCGAAGGGCCGGGACCCTACAAGAGCAGCGACCCGGATACCGAGCGCATCTTCTGGAGCGACGGCGGGGTGCACCAAAACCTCACCTTCCCGGTCCACCCCGATCCCGTAAGCGGGATGCACTGCTGGCACCAGGCTGTCTTCGTCGAGAAGGCCCATCCCGGCGACCGCTACGGCGACGTCTACGTGGATACCGAAAAGAGCAAGGAGGTCTACCGCCGCTGGCTCTCGATGACCCGGCCCGGACCTTTGAAGAACGGCCTCAGGCGGCCGCAGGTCTTCGACAGGCCCTACCGGCCCGACGAGGAATTCTTCTTTACCGGGGCGGCACGCAACGGCGGTGCTGACGGTCATTAGGTGAGGTCAGGCTGAGGACTCTGGAGAGTCCTGCTCACCTCTAACTCTCGGCGTTCAGGCTGGTGCTGCATGAGAGATCAAGCGCACTGTCGGCTTTGCGCGGGCGCCGTGACCGTGGTCGTCTGCGCCTCGTTCGTTTCCAGCCGATACCCTTCTCCTTGGTCCGTTGCGATCGTACCGCTCTTGTCGTTCTCAGGGGTGCCGGCGTTTGCGGACCCCAGGACCGGTGCCGCAAACTACGCGCCCCTCAAAGACACCCTTTCCTCCGTCGGCCCGCTAGCGCAGACCAGATAAAGGAGAACCCACTCTTCAATCGCCTTGCCGTTACCGAACCCAGCACTTCAATAAGGGGTTGTATGTTGAAAATATATTATTATATAGTTATTTTATGTTGGTGGATCCGGAGCCAACGATAGCCATCTGGAGTAAGAGGCTGGGGCCGGTGTGAGAAGTGGGTGGAAAGCTGATCTTATGGATGAGCTTGGACCTTGATCGGAAGGAGACTAGATGCTATTCAGCAGGATCTATGACGAAGATCTGGCGCAGGCCAGCTACCTTATCGGCTGCCAGGCCACCGGAGAGGCCGTCGTTGTAGACCCCCGCCGCGACGTGCGCGTCTACATCGAGGAGGC
>JBFLXF010000729.1:0-1602 GCA_040757515.1 Actinomycetota bacterium | reverse complement strand
TTGTCTTTTAAGGTACTACGCAGGCGAGACGTTGGTCGCCTGCAGGCCCTTGCGCCCCTGTGTGGCCTCGTAAGAGACCTTGGTGCCCTCCTCAAGGGTCCTGAAACCGTTGCCCGCTATGCCGGAGTAGTGGACGAAGAGGTCCTCTCCCCCGTCATCGGGCGTGATGAAGCCGTAGCCCTTCTCGTCGCTGAACCACTTAACCGTTCCCTGGGCCATATACCGAAGCCCGCCTTTCTCTTCATGGGTCCCACAAAACAAAGGCCACCCTCTGCTTACGGGGTGGCGCCTCGTCTAATGTGAACCCACCTTACGTTGCCAGCGCAGTATACCAGAGATCTTGGGTAGGGTGCTGCATCAGGCAGGGGAGCCCCTGGAGAGAAGCCGGACTCCTCACGCAGGCTACCGCCTGAGATGCTAAGTTGAAGGGGCGCCGGAGGAGAGGAGGCCAAAGGGATGCCGCTGGACTACACCTACCGCATACGGGTACCGCACCGGCCGGGCCAGCTCGCGAAGGTCGCCGGCACGATAGCCGAGGGCAACGGGCTGATCGGGGACGTGACGACGATCAACGTCGGGCGCGACGCCTCGATACGCGAGATCACCATAGAGATCGAGAGCCGCGAGCAGGGGGATCGCATCTGCCGGATGCTCGAGGAGATACCGGGCGTGCGCGTCCTCATGGCCCGCGACCGGGCGCTGCTGCGGCATGAGGGCGGGAAGCTGCGCATAGAGGCTACCCGCCCGGTGAGGACGGTGCAGGACATGCGCGACGTCTACACGCCGGGGGTGGCGCGGGCGTGCGAGGCCATCGCCGCTGACGCCTCCCTCGCGGGGCAGCTCACCATGATCGGGCGCTCCGTCGCCGTCTGCACCAACGGCACGCGCGTCCTGGGCCTCGGCGACATCGGTCCCGTCGCCTCGATGCCGGTCATGGAGGGCAAGGCGGTCTTCTACCACCAGCTTGCCAACGTCTCGGCGATGCCGATACTCATCGACACGAAAGACGTGGACGAGTTCGTCGAGACGGTGGTCAGGATCGCGCCGACCTTCGGCGGCATACACCTCGAGGACATCTCGGCCCCGGAGTGCTTCGAGATCGAGGAGCGCCTCATCGAGCTGCTCCCCCAGCCCGTGATGCACGACGACGTGCACGGCACCGCCGTGGTGACGCTCGCCGCCGTCCTCGTCGCCTGCCGGCACGCCGGGCTCTCGCTGGAGGAGCAGGCGGTCGGCCAGGTCGGGCTCGGGGCGGCGGGATACGGGATCGCCGCCCTGATCGCCGACGCCGGGGCGCGGCGCGTGATCGCCAGCGATCCCAACCCGCTCTCCCACGAGCGTGCCCGCAAGAGGGGCATCGAGATCGCCGGCGGCCTGGAGGACGTGATGCGCGAGGCCGACGTCGTCGTGGCGACGACCGGCGTCCCCGGCCTCATAAAGCCGGAGATGGTGCGGGAGGGGCAGGTGATCCTGGCGCTCACCAACCCCTACCCGGAGATATCACCCGAGACCGCGCTGAAGGCGGGGGCCGCCTTCGCCGCCGACGGCACCAGCGTGAACAACGTGCTCGGCTATCCCGGCATCTTCCGCGGCGCGCTCCTC
>JBFLXF010000728.1:0-1602 GCA_040757515.1 Actinomycetota bacterium | reverse complement strand
CCCTCCCTCCCCGAACGCGTTCCGAAGACTCTCGCTACCGCTCACCGGATACCTGCTCCGCTTCCTCGGCGCCTATCCCCAAAGCCCCCGAGACGACCTCGACGTCCTTGTCGCCGCGCCCGGAGAGGTTCACGACCACGTTCCTGCCCGGCCCGAGCTCCTTTGCCACCCTCTCTGCGTGGTGGATCGCGTGCGCCGTCTCCAGCGCCGGAATGATCCCCTCCAGCCGGGAGCAGAGCCCGAAGGCCTCCAGCGCCTCCTCGTCGGTGACGCTCACGTACTCGGCGAGACCTTCGTCCTTGAGGTAGGCGTGCTCCGGGCCGGTGGCCGGGTAGTCGAGGCCCGCGGAGATGGAGTGCGCCTCCCGGATCTGTCCCCCCTCTGTCTGAAGCACGTAGCTCTTGGCTCCGTGCAGGACCCCCAGACGTCCCTCCGCAAGCGAGGCGCCGTGCTCGCCGGTAGAGAGCCCCCGGCCCGCCGCCTCCACGCCTATCAGCCTCACGCCCTCGCGCCCGACAAACGGGTGGAAGGCGCCGATGGCGTTGGATCCGGCGCCGACGCAGGCGACGATGGCGTCCGGGTCGCCGCCGAATCGCTCGCGGGCCTGCACCTCGATCTCCCGCCCGATGATCGTCTGGAAGTCGCGCACGATCCTGGGATACGGCGCGGGGCCGACCACGCTCCCGATGATGTAGTGGGTGTCCTCGACATTCGTGACCCAGTCCCTTATCGCCTCGTTGACGGCGTCCTTGAGCGTGCGCGAGCCGGAGAGGACGGGGACGACCTCCGCGCCAAGGAGCTTCATCCGCACCACGTTCAGGCGCTGCCTTCTTGTGTCCTCCTCGCCCATGTAGACGACGCACTCCTTGCCGTAGAGGGCGGCGACGGTCGCGGTCGCCACCCCGTGCTGCCCCGCGCCGGTCTCGGCGATAATGCGGCGCTTGCCCATCCGGTCGGCGAGCAGGATCTGGCCCAACGTGTTGTTGATCTTGTGCGCCCCCGTGTGGGCGAGATCCTCTCGCTTGAACCACACGTTAGCCCCGCCCCACCTCCGGGTGAGCCGCTCGGCGAACATCAAGGGCGTCGGGCGCCCGACGAAGTCCCGCGCCAGGGAATCCAGCTCCTCGACGAACTCCGGGTCAATCCGGTAGCGCTCGTAAGCCTCCTCCAGCTCTTCGAGTGCGTGGATCAGAGTCTCCGGCACGTACCGTCCCCCGAACGGTCCGAAGTAGCCGCTCTCAGTAACCTTTTGCCGCAAGGATGAACCTCCGAACCCGTTCCTCGTTTTTCATGCCGGGCCGATCCTCCAGGGAGCTGGAGGCGTCCACCCCGTACGGGTCGAAGAACTCGATCGCCTCCCGTACGTTCTCGGGACCGAGCCCCCCGGAGACGAGAATGTTAGCACAGCCCCTCACGGCCTTCGCCAGCCCCCAGTCGAATCTCTCCCCCGTCCCGCCCCGCGCCCTCTCACTGTAGGCGTCGAGCAGGTAGAGGTCGGCGCCATACCGCTCCATCGTCTCCAGAGAGGCTGCACCGCGCACACGCAACGCCTTGATCACCCCGACCCCGCCCTCGCGCACCGCCGCGACGACCTCCGGCCCC
>JBFLXF010000727.1:0-1603 GCA_040757515.1 Actinomycetota bacterium | reverse complement strand
GAGCCCGAGGTGATAGAGATGATCCCGCCGGGCAAGGAGGTCTCGATAGAGCGAGAGATCTTCCCGGAACTGCAGGCGATGGGGAGGCTGCGGGCGCATGTCTCCAGCTCGTACTGGCGAGATATCGGAACGCCACGCAGTTATCTGGCCGCCTGCCACGACGTCCTCTCGGGCGTCGTCGGTGCGGAGGAGGGCTTTGAGTATGTGGACGTGCACTCCTCGGTCCGGGTCGGGAAGAACGTCAGGATACTGCCGCCCGTCTCGGTGGCCGGGGAATGCGAGATAGAGGACCTCGCTACGGTCGGCGGACGTTCTTCGCTGGGCCGCGGGTGCCGCCTCGGAGAGGGTGCGGTGGTCGAGGGGAGCATACTCCTGGAAGGCGCCGTCGTGGACGCCGGAGCGGTCGTGCGCGGCTCTATCGTCGGCCCCGGCGCACGCGTGGGTGAGAGCGCGATCGTGCGCGGGCTGACGGTTCTAGGCGCAAACTCCGTTGTCGGAGAGGGCAACGTGCTGGATCAGGGGATCCGGATAAACCCCGGCGTCGTGCTTCCGCCCCGCAGCATTCGTTTCTAAGACGCGTGGTCACTCCTTTCCTGCTCCTTTAGAATTCGTCTGGAGCGTTCTAGCTACAGGGGTATCTGCATGGTCGTGACGCACAGGCCGGCGGCGGCGAAGGAGTTGTGGCGCATGCCCGCCGCCGGGGGCTTCCGGTAGCGGATTGCGGGCGTACGTTGAAGCTCTCTCGGACCTCTTCTTCCCCCAACGCTGCGCTGCATGCGAGCGGCGGGCGAGCGACGTTCTGTGCCGGAGCTGCTTCGAGGCACTGCCGCGGATAGACCGGCCCGTCTGCCGCAGGTGCGGCCTGCCGACGGCGTTCGAGACCTACGTCTGTGAGGCGTGCAAGAACGTGGACTTCGGCTTCGAGACCGCCCGGGCGCCGCTGATGTATGAGGGAGTGGGGGAGAAGATCGTGCACGCGCTCAAGTACCGGGGGTATACGCGGGTTGCACCGCGACTGGCCGCGCCGGTAATGGTGGGTGCGCTCGATGGAGACCGCAGCTTCGATGTTGTCGTCCCCGTGCCGCTGCACCGCGCGCGGCTGGCGCGCCGGGGGTTCAACCAGGCCGAACTGCTCGCCGGAGGTGTCGCGGAGCGGATAAGCGCGCCGGTTTCGGCTACACTAAAAGCCGTGAGGAGGACGCGGGATCAGGTGAACCTCACGGCCGCCGAGAGGAGGGCGAACGTGCGGGGCGCCTACGCGCCGCGAGGGCCGGTCCGGGGGAGGGTCCTGCTGGTAGACGACGTCTTTACCACGGGCGCTACCGCGAGCGAGTGCGCGACGGCCCTGCTAGAGGCCGGAGCATCGGAGGTACACGCCCTGAGCCTGTGCAGGACGGTATGAAAGCTGGTCAGCCTTTCAGCACGCCGCGGGGAGCGGCTTTCAGTCGGTCGGCAGTACTGCGGCGGTCGTCGCTCCGATGGAGGAGAGCTGACGAGCTGAGACGCAGACAAGCTGACCGGCTTCAAACGACCGAAAGGAGGCGTTCATGGAGATAGCGGTCAAGGGGCGCAACATGTCCGTGACCGAGGCCCTCGAGCGCTA
>JBFLXF010000726.1:0-1606 GCA_040757515.1 Actinomycetota bacterium | reverse complement strand
GGCGATAGCGCGGCGACCCTGTAAGCCCCGACCATTTGCCGCTCGCTTGCGGTCCTTTTCCCGGCTCGCCAGCGGCTCGCCCTGAGCCGCGGGTTTTAACATCATAGTATCTTGAAACTACCACCCAGGAGGGCCTTGCATGGCGTCCCAGTTGCTTACCCGTCCCCAGCTTGCCCTCTCCACGTGGGCTCTTTTGGCCCTATTCCGGCACGGCTGCATGACCCGGCACCATTTGGCTCTGGTTGTCCGCTCCCATCCCGACGCTGTTCGCCGCTCCCTCTCCAGGCTGGAGAAGCAGGGTTTTGCGAAAGGCGTGGGGGTTGGAAGTCACCCCACGGTCAGCCTCTGGATAGCTACGATCCCCGGTGGTATGGCCGCGTCGAAGCTCCTGGGCGTCGAGGCGGACAGGAGGCTCCTTCAGCGGGCCGAAAGGCTGGCGAGCCAAATTGGGGCCCACGAGCTTGGGACTGCGGAATTGCTTGTATTGTTCGTACGCGCGTCCGAGCCCCCGCGGCGCGGGCTCATCGAGTGGCAGGCCCCGTGGCTTGCCGCCCGGCCTTTCCGCAAGGAAGTCCCCGGCTCGCACCTGGTGCGGTTCGAGCTCTCGCCCGACGCCGCTGGTGAGTGCCTGCTCGCGGGCGGGGTCGTGCGGTTCTTCGTGGAGACGGACACGGGCACGGAAGACTTGGGGCAGGTGGCCGAGAAGGGCACGCGCTACATCCGCGCGCTCCGCGCGAGGCGGCGGGAGGCCCCGTGGGCGGTGCTCGTCGCGTGCCCGACCGTCCGCCGGGCGGCCAACGTCGCGGAGGCCGTGGGTTCCGCCTTGGAGCCGGGGGACGAAGATGTGGCGCAGTTCCTCGTCGCCGCGAAGCCCGTGCTGGCGGAGCGGGGCCCGTTCGCGTCGGGGGTGTGGGAGGACGCGCAGACGGGCGAGCGGGTGCGGCTGGAAGACCTAGCCGGGTGGCCGCGGGAGCGGGACTACTCGCTGGAAGAAGGGGACTTCGTGGGGTTCCCGCCGCGGGACAGGGTGGCCCGCGATGAATCGGGGCGGTTTGCCCCGCGGCGGGCGGGGGAGAGGAGGGAGTGATGCCGGGATGAAGCTGAGCCAGACGGAAAAGCATCTCGTCGAACGCATCGCGGAGTCGTGGTCCCGGGAGAAAGACTGGGCCCAGCCGGGGGCCGTCGAGCGCGAAATCCAGTTCCAGTTGAGATGTTCCTGGGGGAAGGCACTAACGCTCGCCAACGAGATCCGGGCTCGGTGGCCTGCGGTATGAAGAAGCTGTTCCGGGCGACCTGCCTTGCGGTAAACCTACAGGTGAGAACGAGGTGAGTTCCGCGCGCGATGCGGAGTCACTGGCCTCGGCGTCCGGCCTGGACATGGAAAAGGTGCGGGCGGCAGCGCTGCGCCACGGGGTAGAATTTCTGGTCACATACGGATCCTTCGTCCGGGGGGACGAATGGGAAGAAAGCCATCTCGACCTGGCTTGCGGGTGCAGGCCAGATCTTGCCGGCGTCCTCGGCAGGGAGCTTCCGCAGGCTTGCGCGGTTCCGGTTGACCGAAGAAGAGCCGCCGCAAGCCCCGGGCTTTTAGCCCTGGGGAGGCTCA
>JBFLXF010000725.1:0-1610 GCA_040757515.1 Actinomycetota bacterium | reverse complement strand
GGACCGTTTCGTCGCGCTGCTGGAGGAGCGGGGCGAGACGGCGGCCCGCGTCGGCGAGGTCGTCTCCGGGGAAGGCATCACGGTCACCCGCTAGCGCCCGCGAAACGGACCGTGCCTCGGCTCATGTCAGCGCGTAGAATGGGCGCGCCTTGCAGGCCATCCTCGACACGGCGCTGCCGTTCTTCGCCCTGATCTTCTGCGGCTATGGGGCGGGGCGGTTCCGGCTGCTCTCGGAGTCCAGCGTCGCGGGCGTGAACGCCTTCGTCTTCTACTTCGCCCTCCCGGCCTTCCTCTTCAACCTGATGGCGACCTCCCCGCCAGAGAGCCTCCTGAACGGCTCGTTCGTCGCCGCCTACCTGAGCGCGGGGCTCGCGGTCTACGCAGCCTCCGGTGTCCTGGGCCGCCTCGCGTTCGGAGTTCGTCCCGGCGAGGCGGCGCTCATGGGCGCGGCGGCGGTGCTCGGGAACACGGGGTACATGGGACTGCCGCTCGTCGCCGCGGCCTTCGGGCAGGGGGCGGCGGTGCCGCTGGCGCTCGGACTCACGCTGGAGGTGACGGTCATCATCCCGCTGACGATAGCCCTGGTCGAAGGCTCCAAGGGCCTCGCCTCGGGATGGGCGGGGATCGCCGCCTCGGTCGCGGCGGCCCTCGCCCGCAACCCGCTGATGGTCGCGATCTTCTCGGGCGCACTGGTCGCTGCCTCGGGGCTCGGTTTGCCCACCCCGATCGAGCACTTCACCGGCCTGCTCGGCGACGCCGCGGGCCCGTGCGCCCTCTTCACCCTGGGCGCGACCCTCGCCGCTCAGCGTCTCTCCTCGGGACTCCCGGAGGTCTCGTACATGAGCGGCTTCAAGCTCTTCGCGCACCCGGCGGCGATCTGGCTGACCACCACCGTCCTCTTCGACGTCGATCCTCTCTGGGCCTCCGTCGCCATACTCGGCGCCTCGCTCCCCGTCGCCGCCAACGTCTTCATCCTCGCCCGCCAGTACGACACCTACGTCGAACGCGTCTCCAGCGCCATCCTCCTCTCCACCGCCGTCTCCGTCGTGACCGTCTCCGCCCTCCTTACCCTCCTCCCCCTCCAATGACCGGGCTTGAAACCCCAGCGCCCGGTAGTAGGATCGCTTAGCCGGCTAAGGATCCACCGCTGGAGGGATGGTGGCGAACACCCGCGAGGGGACAGGAGAAGAGGCGGTCCGGGCACGCGCCGTGCGCGAGAGCACGGGCTTTGCGCTGGCGAAGGTCTGCAAGGCGCACCGGGCGAGCGTCGGAGAGCTGCTGGCGCGGGTGGGGCTGCATGTCGGGCAGGAGATGGTCCTCATTGAGCTGTGGGAGCGCGACGGACTGCGCGGCAGCGTGCTCGCCGACCGGCTCGGTGTGGAGCCCCCCACCGTCACCAAGATGCTCCGGCGGCTGGAGGGCTGCGGCCTCATCGAGCGCCGCCCCGACCCGCAGGACGCCCGCAGCTTCCGGGTGTTTCTGACAGATGAGGGGCGGGCCCTGGAGGAGCCGGTCGCCCGCTGCTGGGAGAGGGCCGAGGAGCGGGTGACCGGCGGTATGAGCCGTGCGGAGCGCGAGGAGCTGCGCCGCCTGCTCGGGAAGGTGAGGGA
>JBFLXF010000724.1:0-1615 GCA_040757515.1 Actinomycetota bacterium | reverse complement strand
GAGGGCGTCTCGCCAGGCGTGGATCCAGCGTTCCGGGTAGCCCCAGTACCGCTTGGCGGCGAAGGCGATAAGGGTGAGATCCGGGGCGTCGCCGGGCGCGGCGCGACGTATCTCCACGCCATCCGCTACTTGCGCCATTCGCGCGAGACAGCGACCTCGACCTCGACGGGGACCTTCTTGAGGATGCGTTCCCCGGCCCGGACCATCGCCCTCTGCATCCTCTCCGCGACCTCCCCGGAGACCGCCTCGGCGCACTCCACCACGAACTCGTCGTGGACGCAGTTGACGAGGCGCGCGTCGAGGTCCTCCAGCTCCTTGCGGACGTAGACGAGGGCGAGCTTGGCGATGTCTGAGGCCGCCCCCTGGATCGGAAAGTTCATCGCCTCCCGGCGCACCGCGCCGGGGTCGCGGGAGACCCTCTCCTCCTCAAACCGCCTCAGGCGCCCTGCGAGCGTGCGCAGGACGCGGTCGCGCATGGCCCTGCTCGCCGTCTTCTGCAGAAAGCGCTGCACCTTCGGGTAGTTGGCGAAGTACTCGTCGATCAGCTCCCTGCCCCGCTCCTCGTCGGTACCGAGCTGCGCCGAGAGGCTCTTCGCCCCGCGCCCGTACATGAGCCCGAAGTTTATGCGCTTGGCAGCCGAGCGTTGCTCCTTCGTCACCTCGGCAAACGGCACGCCGTACATCGTCGCCGCGGTGACCCGGTGCAGGTCGTCGCCCCTCTGGAACGCCCGCACGAACGCCGGGTCCTCCGAGACCTCGGCCAGGATCCTCAGCTCTATCTGCGAGTAGTCGGCGATGACCAGGACGTTGCCCTCCTCGGCCACAAAGCAGCTCCGGAACTCGTCCTCGTGGGGCACCTGCTGAATGTTCGGGTTCGTGCACGCCAGGCGTCCCGTCGGAACCCGGCACTGCATGAAGGTGGCGTGGATGCGTCCGGTCTCCGGACTGATAAAGCCCGGGTATGGCTCCAGATAGGTGCCGAGCTTCTTCTGCAGCTCGCGGTACTCCAGGAGCGCCCTCGCCGCCGGGTGGTCCACCTTCAGCAGCGTCCAGTTCTTCGTGTCCCGAAGCTCTATCCCGAGGGTGCGGAAGGCGTCCGTGATCTGCTTCGGGCTGTTGAGGTTGAGGCGCGGCCCCAATCCCTCGAGCGGCAGCACGCCCTCCGGCTGAGGGAAGAACGACTCCAGGTGCTCGGCGGCCCTGTCTCGCCGCTCGCGCACCACCTTCTCCAGCTCCCTCCAGCGTCCCACATCGAGCTTCACGCCCGCGAGCTCCATCTCCGCGATCGCGGCGACCGCCCGGAACTCTATCTCCGCGACGCGCTCAAGTTTCTCTTCGGCCAGCCGCTCCGCCAGCCGCTCGCGCAGGGGGAGCAAAACCTCCGCGTCTTGCGCCGCGTAGCGGACCTGCTCCTCCGAGAGAGACCCCGACCAGTCCGAGCGCCGCTCGGTCTTGTCTACCGTCTCGTCCAGATACAGCTCGGTGACCGACTCCAGCGAGTAGGACTTCTTCTCGTAGTTTCCGGCGTCCAGGAGCTGCGCGGCGAGCATCGTGTCGAAGAGCGGCGCGAGCCGGATGCCGTGCTGCTCATAGAGGAACTCGTAATCGAATTTGG
>JBFLXF010000723.1:0-1619 GCA_040757515.1 Actinomycetota bacterium | reverse complement strand
CACGTGGTCGATAAGTCGACCGCGCGTGGGGGGGGGGGTTATACCCGCCCGCCGCCCCTACCCGCTCCGCTTGAGCTTGCCGGTCCTCTTCGCGTAGCGCTCGCCGAGGTGGAAGACGAAGACGCCGATGGGCACGAAGAGGGTGCCCATGATGATGAGCGGCCAGATGCTCTCCCAAAGCTCCGCGACACCCGCCCCGTCGAGCAGCGCGGCCCGCGCCCCCTCCAGCGCGTAGGTGACGGGCGAGACGGTAGCCACCGCCTGCATCCAGCCCGGCAGCACCTCCACGTCGTAGTAGACGCCGGAGACGAGCAGCAGCACCGAGGAGACGATGTAGCTCACCTGCTGGCCCTTCTCCGGGGAGAGGAGCGGCAGCACCGCCGCCACGATCCCGAAGCCCACGAGCGAGACGCTGCACACCGCGAGCACGAGCAGGGCCCCGGCGTAGTTCGCCCCGGAGAGGTCGAGGTCGAAGAACAGGTAGCAGACCCCGAGCGTGACCGCCGTCTGCAGGATGCCGTAGACAACCGCGTAGAGCCCCATCCCGAGCAGGTGCGTCACCCGGCTGGAGGGGCTCATGAACGTGTACTCGATCGTCCCCTCCCACCGCTCCCAGCTCACCGTCTCCGAGAGCACGTCGAAGAGCATGCTCAGGTAGTTCCACAGGAGCGCCCCGACGAGCAGGTAGGTCATGTACCGCTCGGTGTCCAGCCCGGTGCCGCCGAACTCGGTGGCCCCCGCGCCGATGAACGTGATCGCCATGGCGTTGACGGTCACGTAGACGAGCCAGACTACCTCCCACATCAGGTAGCGCTTGGTGAGAAAGTAGTTCCTCTGCACGTATCCCCAGACGGCGACCATCTCGCTCATCCAGAGCGGCCTGTTCGGCGCGCCGTACACTACTCATCACCTCCTTCCGCCGACGCCTCCTCGACGGAGTAGCCGGTCGCGGCCATGAACGTCTCCTCCAGCGTGGGGAGCTGCCCGTCCTTCGCGTAGCGCTTCTTGAGCCTCTCGGGCTCCTCGAGCGCCAGTATCTTCCCGTCCATCATGATGCCGACCCGGTCGCAGAGCTCCTCGGCCTCCTGCATGTCGTGGGTGCAGAGCAGGATCGAGGAGTCGTGCGCCTCCTTTATGCGCCTTATGAACGCCTGCACATCCCTCTTGCTCCGGGGGTCGAGGCCCGTCGTGGGCTCGTCGAGGAGCATCAGGACCGGGCTCGTCAGGAGCGCCCGCGCCAGAGCTATCTTCTGCTGCATACCGCGGCTCAGGTGCTCCATCGGCTCGCCGGCGCGCTTGCGGGCGAAGCCGATGTTCTCCAGGATCTCCGCTATCCTCGGGCGAGCCTCGCGGCTGGTGACGCCGTAGAGCTTGGCCCCGTAGAGCAGGTTCTCCATCGCCGAGAGCTTCTTGAAGAAGCTCGCCTCGACGCTCACCCGGTTCATGCTCCGCTGCACCTTCTTCGGGTGCCGCACGGCGTCCACCCCGAAGACCTCGACGGCGCCCGCGTCCGGGAGCACGAGCGTCGAGATCACGCGCACCAGCGTACTCTTGCCGCTCCCGTTGGGGCCGAGGATGCCGACTACCTCCCCCCGGCCCACCGAGAGCGAGACGGAGTC
>JBFLXF010000722.1:0-1621 GCA_040757515.1 Actinomycetota bacterium | reverse complement strand
GAGGAGGCGCTCGGCATCGCCCGGGACTCCGTCGCGCCCGCTGCGAGGGAGCAGCGGGGGTTCGAGGGCTTCCTTTTGCTGGCGGATCGCGAGACGGGCGAGGGGCTCGCCATCACCCTGTGGGAGACGGAGGAGGACCTGCGGGCGGGTGAGGAGAGCGGTTACTACCGGGAGCAGCTGAACAGGCTCGCCGGGCTTCTCGCCGAGCCGCCGGAGAGGAGGCTCTACGAGGTCGGGGTCTGGGATTGGGCGGCCTCCACCCGGGCAAGGACAAGACGGGGGGCGGGAAAGTGACCCGGAAGACCTACGACGTGGCGGTGGTGGGGGCGAGCCTCGCCGGCTGCACCGCCGCCAGGCTGTTCGCAGAACGGGGGCTGGAGGTGGCCCTGATCGAACGCCGCGGTAACCCGGACGCCCACAAGGCGCTGTGCACCCACTTTATCCAGCCCTCCGCCGTGCCCACCATCGAGCGGCTGGACTTGCGGCCCCTGATCGAGAAGTCCGGGGCGGTGCGCAACGGTCTGGAGGTGTGGACGAGGTGGGGTTGGATCCGTCCTCCGCGCGACGTCCCCCACGGCTACAACATCCGTCGCCGGACCCTCGACCCGATCCTCAGGCACCTCGCCGCCGAAACCCCCGGCGTGGAGCTCATGCCGGGCTGGAGCGCGCATGCTCTTCTGGAAGAAGACGGGCGCATCGCCGGGGTGGGCGTCAGGGACCGCGCCGGACGAACCGTGGACATCCCGGCCCGGCTCGTCGTCGCCGCCGACGGACGTAGCTCTAAGGTGGCGCAACTCGCCGGTGTCCCGGAGAGGGTCGAGCCCAACGGCCGCGTCGCTTACTTCGCTTACTACCGCGACCTGCCGCTCGCCTCCGGAACCCGCTCGCTGATGTGGATGCTCGAGCCCGATGTGGCCTACGCCTTCCCCAACGACGGCGGCGTCACCCTCCTGGCCTGCATGCCGGCCAGAGACCGGCTGTCCGCGTTCAAGGATGATCCCGAAGGCGCCTTCTCCGACTTCTTCAAGGGGCTGCCGGATGGCCCCTCTCTGGGTGGCGCCGGGCGCATCTCCAGGATCATGGGGACCATCAACCTGCGGAATATCTTGCGCCCGGCCGCCTACCGCGGGCTCGCTCTGGTGGGGGATGCCGCCCTCTGGACCGATCCCCTGTGGGGCGTCGGTTGCGGCTGGGCCTTCCAGTCCGCATGGTGGCTGGTGGAGGAGACCGCCGGCACCCTTGTGGGCGGCGGCGACCTCGACCGGGCGCTCGCGCGCTACCGCAAAAAGCATCGGAAGAGTCTCTACGGGCATCACCGCCTGATCTGTAGCTTCTCCCGGGTACGTCCCTACAACCCCATCGAGCGCCTGATGTTCTCTGCGGCCGTGCACGACGAGCGCACTGCCCGCCACTTCCACGCCTTCGGCTCCAGGCTCATCGGGGTGCGCGAGTTCCTCGCACCCGGGGCCATCGGCCGAGCGCTGTGGGCGAACGCCCGGCGCGGCATCGGCCGGAGCGGAGGAGGGCCGCGCCCGGCCACAGCGGCCGCGAGGGTGGACCGTCAGGCGTAAAAACGACGCCCGCGATCTCCGGGGGCTTAGAGGCCGCGTAAGCCCTGTAC
>JBFLXF010000721.1:0-1627 GCA_040757515.1 Actinomycetota bacterium | reverse complement strand
CGCGTGGCGCTCCTCCTCGTGGCGGTTGGCGTTGACCTCGCTCACGATGTACGTCAGGCCGACCTTGCAGTCCGGGCAGGCCTTGCCCGCCCCGCACGTCTCGCCGACCTCGCTGACGCTCCTAAGGCCGCACTCCTTGACGATGGAGCGCAGGTCCGCGTGGGTGAGACCCATGCACTTGCACAGGTGGGCCTTCTCCTCCTCGACGGGGCCGTCGGCGGCTTCCTCCAGGATGGTCTTGACCAGCGGCTTGCAGCTCCCGCAGCTCGTTCCGGCTTTCGTGGCCTCCCCGACCTCGGAGACGCTCTTGAGGTCTTCTTTCCTGATCATCTGCACGATCTGGCCCTTCGAGACGCCCATGCAGTCGCAGACCTGCGCGTCGTCCGGGAGATCCAGGGGGGCGGCTGCCGCGTCTACGTCGCCGATGATTAGGCCAGCGACCTCCTCGGCGGGCATCCGGCGCTTCACGGCCTCGGTGAGCTGCGGGCCGGCGGAGACGTCCCCGAGCAGGATCGCGCCCGTAACGTGGCCGTCTTTGACCACGGCTTTGCGGTACACGCCCTTCAAGGGGTTGGAGCTGACGATCGCTTCGCAGTCCTCCTCTCGACCGTAGGCGTCGCCCGCCGAGACCAGGTCAACGCCCGCGACCTTGAGCGTCGTGGCCGCGCCGTGGCCCCTGTAGACCCGCTCGCGCTTTCCCAGGATGGTGTCCACCACGACGCGGACCTGCTCCATCGCCGGGGCTACGAGCCCTATGAGCTGGCCTTCGTACTCGGTGCACTCGCCGACGGCGTAGACGTTCTCCACGCTGGTCTCCATGTGCTCGTTGACCAGGATGCCCCTGTTCGCCCGGACGCCGGCGCGGCCGGCCAGCCCCCGGTTCGGCCGGATGCCGGTGCAGATCACGACCATCTCCGCCGGCAGGTACTCGCCGCTCCTCAGCATCACGCCCTGCACACGATCTTTGCCCATGATCTCTTCCGTGTGCGCGTTCAGCCGGAAGTCGATGCCGAGCTTCTCGATCTGTCGCCCGAGCATCCGGCCCGCCGCCGGGTCGAGTTGCTGGCTCATCAGGTGCCCGGAGCGGTGCAGCACCGTGACCCCGGAGCCGCGCGTCGCGAGCCCGTAGGCCGCCTCCAGCCCCAAGAGCCCGCCCCCGATGACGACGGACTTCTCCGGCGCGGCCTCCAGCATCTCCTCGACGTCGCGCACCGTGCGGAACACGAACACGCCCTCTTTGTCGCGTCCTTCGATGGGGGGGACGGAGGCCGAGGCGCCGGTCGCGAAGATCAGGCGGTCGTAGGGGACCCACTCTCCGTCCGCCCCCATGACCCTGCGGCCTTTCGTATCTACCTCCTCGACGCGCACGCCGCGCCGGAAGCGGACGTTTCGCTCCTCGTACCAGGCGTCTGGTCGCATGCCCAGACCTTCGAGGTCCACCGCGCCGGCCATGTACTCCGAGAGCCGCACCCTGTCGTAGGTTCCGACCTCTTCGTCGCCGTAGAGCGTTATCTCCACGCCGTCGGCATCTTTGGCGAGCAGGCCGTCCACGAGCGCCGCTCCGGCGTTGCCGTTCCCGACGACCACGACCTTCATCTTCTCCCCCAAAGCGTCAACCTCCATCCCA
>JBFLXF010000720.1:0-1629 GCA_040757515.1 Actinomycetota bacterium | reverse complement strand
CAAGCCGCCGCCGCGCTACTCCGAGTCGGCGCTTCTGGGGGCGATGGAGACGGCCGGGAAGCTCGTCGAGGACGAGGAGCTGCGGCAGCAGATGAAGGACTCGGGGCTCGGGACTCCGGCGACGCGGGCGGCGATCATCGAGCGCCTCATAAAGGTCGGCTACGTCGAGCGGGAGAAGAAAGCTCTTGTGCCCACCGCCAAGGGGCGCGCCCTGATCTCGCTGCTCGGAGACAGCCCGCTCTCCTCCCCGGAGATGACCGCCCGCTGGGAGAGGCGGCTCGCCCGGATAGAGCGCGGCGAGGAGCGGCGGGAGGGCTTCATGTCCGACATAAGCGGTTTCGCCGTCTCCGTCGTCGAGGGCGTGCGCCGCATGGAGGGCGGGAAGATAGCCGCCCCGAGCGGCGGGAGAGAGCCGCTAGGCGACTGCCCGAAGTGCGGCTCCCCGGTGATCGAGACCAAAAAGGCCTACGGGTGCTCCGCGTGGAAGAAGACCGGCTGCGACTTCGCCATCTGGAAGCGCGTCGCCGGAAAGCGCGTGAGCGAGGCGCAGGCGAGGCAGCTTCTCGCGAAAGGCAGAACGGCACGGCTCAAGGGCTTCAAGAGCAAGGCCGATAAGCCCTTCTCCGCCGCCCTCGTTCTCGACGGCGAGAAGCGCGTGCGCCTCGACTTCGGCGAGAGGACCGCAAACCGGTAGCGCATCTCTCCCCGCCGTTGTACCGTTGGGGCGTCGTGCCGGCGCGGGAAGGAGACGCATTGGGTGTCCTGGATCTCTTCAAGCTCGACGGTAAGGTGGCGCTCGTGACCGGCGCCGGGAGTGGGATAGGCCGCGCCGGGTGTCCTGGATCTCTTCAAGCTCGACGGTAAGGTGGCGCTCGTGACCGGCGCCGGGAGTGGGATAGGCCGCGCCTATGCCGAGGCGATGTCCGAGGCCGGGGCCGCCGTCGCCTGCGCCGACATAGACCCCTCCACGGCGGAGGAGGTGGCGAGTTCCCTCGAGGGACGGGCCATCGCCATAGAGGCGGACGTCGCGGACGAGGCACAGACGAAAGAGATGGTCGAGCGAACCGTCTCCGAGCTCGGGCGGCTGGACATCGCTTTCGCCAACGCCGGTATCGGGGGCGACATAGAGCAGGTCTTCCCCGAGGCGACGCTGGAGAACTGGCAGCGGGTGATAGACGTGAACCTCACGGGCGTCTGGCTCACGGCGAGGGAGGCCGCGAAGGTCATGATCCGGCAGGGCGAGGGGGGCAAGATCATCTCTACCGCCTCGATCTACGGGTTCGTCGGCGGCTTCTCCCCCTCCCCCGGCGCCTACCAGGCCGCCAAGGGCGGCGTGGTGAACCTCACCCGCGACCTCGCCCCCACCCTCGCCCCGCACGGGATCAACGTCACCGCCATAGCGCCCGGCTTCTTCCAGACGAACATCGGGGGCGGGCTGCTGATGGACCTGGAGAACGAGCTCACCAGGCAGTTCGTGGCCGAGATAGAGCGCCGCACGCCCCTGGGCAAGATGGGCGACGTGAAGGACCTCAAGGGCACCGCGGTCTTCCTCGCCTCGCCCGCCTCGGACTACCTCACCGGCTACACCGTAGCCGTGGACGGCGGCTGGCTCGCCTGGTAGGGATCGCC
>JBFLXF010000719.1:0-1630 GCA_040757515.1 Actinomycetota bacterium | reverse complement strand
CCCGAGACCCGCGAGCATCGTCGCGTAGAAAGCCTCCCTGGGGACCGCTATCCCCTGGCCTTCTATGCTTCTCTCCCCGAAGAGGTTATACAGGAGTACAACGACGGTGCTCGCCGCCACGAAGAAGACGAAGCCCAGCAGCAGGAACGCGCCGAGCCGCCTTACGGGCGGGGCGCAGGAGGAAGCGAGGCCCTCCCAGGCGACCCGCTCCTCATCGATACCGAAGGGTGCCGTCTCGAGCTTCTCCACGCAGGCCAGTATAACCGGAAAGTGCTTCTTCTGAGCGGGTGATCTCTCACTCCGCCCGGCGGGCGGAGTGAGCGGATCCGGTTAAGATTGCCACGGTAGAGCCATCGCGAGGGAGCGTGCGACGATGTGGACGACGCAGGAGAGCCTGACCCTGCTGGCGCTGTCTTTGCTGCTGGGCGGCACGCTGATCCTCGCCTACTTCTTCGACCGGATTAGGGCCTGGTGGCGCCGCAGGAGGGAGGGAGACCGGTGAGGCAGCGGGTCGTCGCCGTGAGTCTCCGCACCGGTGGAGCCGCTTGTACTTGCGGGTTCCTGCATTACCCTTAGCGCCGTGGGCATGAAGGTCTACAAGGCCGGGCGGCGACGAGGAGGCGGCTTCGGAGAGCTGCGGGAGGGTCGCAGGCGTCTCCTGCTGCTCGGGGGCGCCGCCCTGCTCGTCTTCCTGATTATCTCCCTGCTCTCTGGGCTCGGCGGACAGCGGGTGGTCTTGCTCGGGAGCGACGCGCGGGCGGGTGAGGTCTCCCGCTCGGACACCATCGTGGTGGCGAAGGCCGGCGGCGGGATGCTCGCCGTGCCCAGGGACACGCTCGTCGAGATACCGGGGGTGGGAGAGGACAAGGTCAACGCCGCCTACGCCAACGGCGGCCCGGAGCTCACCGTGGAGACGCTGGAGAACCTGACCGGGCTGCCCATAGAGAACTACGTCGTCGTGGACTTCGGCGGGGTCGAGGAGATCGTCGACGCCCTCGGAGGCATCACCATAGACGTCGAGCAGCCCATCGCCTACGGCATGGATGGCCGCTACGTCTCCATCCCCGCCGGGACACAGGAATTGAACGGTATCGAGGCTCTGGCCTACGTCCGCTATCGCGGGGACCCTTCGGCGGATATCGGGCGCATCGGACGCCAGCAGCGCTTTCTGCGGGCCCTGGCAGCCGAAGCCACCTCGCTCTCCAACCTGCCTCGCCTCCCGGCGACCGCCCGCGCCATCTGGCGCAACGTCGAGACAAACATGAACCCCGTGGAGGCCACCGTCTTCGCGGCGCGCATGCGGCTCTCCGGGATCGGGGAGGCGGAGCTCTACCCCGGCTCACCGCAGTACATAGGCGGCATCTCCTACTGGGTTCCGGACCGCGAGGCCGGCGAGCGGGTCGTCCAGCAGACGATAGGCTAGGCCGCCTCCTGCCGGGCGAGCCTGCTCTGGCGGTCTATGAGCCTATCCAGCCAGGCGGCGCGAGGGTCGCCTTCGATAGTGCGCCCCGCGTTGACGTACCAGTTGAGGGCCTCACGATGGTTGCCCAGGCGGCGGTTTAGCTCGCCGACGAGGTAGGTGGTGAGAGCCAGCTCGCGCCTGTCGAGGTCATCCTCTTCGAGGGAGCGG
>JBFLXF010000718.1:0-1632 GCA_040757515.1 Actinomycetota bacterium | reverse complement strand
GTCTTGCTCAAGGAGATGCAGTCTCTGGGGCTCTCGGTCAAGCCCATCTACAGTGCGGAGGCCGCGGCCGAGGACACCGAGCGCAGAGACTGGGACGAGGCGGCAAGGGCCCTCGGCATCAATCTCACCCGCGACGAACCCACGGGGAACCTGGACGACGCACCGGACGCCTTCGGCAGAGGGGGTATGTAGTTGCAGGGACTTGAACGCGACATAGACATAAACAAGCTCGAGAAGATCGGGATCGGCCTCGTCTCGGCCGATGAGATCCGCGAGTGGTCCCGCGGCGAGGTCACCAAGCCCGAGACCATCAACTACCGCACCCTTCGCCCGGAGAAGGACGGCCTCTTCTGCGAGCGCATCTTCGGTCCTTCCAAGGACTGGGAGTGCTACTGCGGCAAGTACAAGAGGATCCGGTTCAAGGGCATCATCTGCGAGCGCTGCGGCGTCGAGGTGACCCGCGCGAGGGTGCGCCGCGACCGGATGGGCCACATCGAGCTGGCCGCCCCGATAGCGCACGTCTGGTTCGTTAAGGGCGTGCCGAGCCGTATGGGCTACCTCCTCGACATAAGCCCGAAGGAGCTTGACAGGGTCCTCTACTTCGCGAGCTCCATAGTAACCTGGGTCGACCGGGAGAACCGGGCCAACGACATAGACATGTTGCGCGATCGGGTGGAGGAGGAGATCCGCCAGCTTGAGGAAGAACGCGACGAGGAGATAGACCAGACCCAGGCGCTGCGAACCAAGCGCGAGAGCGTCATCAGGGGCGAGAGCTCCCCGGACGAACTGACCGAGGAGTACGCCGACGTCCCCGAGGAGGAGCGCGAGGCCGCCATAGCCCGCGTCCGCAAGGAGGCCGAGGAGGCCATCGAGGACATCCGGCGCTCGATAGACGAGCAGATAGCGCTCGTGAGGCGCGCTTGGGAAGAGTTCCAGACCCTCGAGCCGCGCCAGATCGTGGATGACGAGGAGCTCTTCCGCGAGATGAAGGACCGCTTCGGCGATGAGTACGGCTACGGCGTGTACTTCCGCGGCGGCATGGGGGCCGAGGCGATCCGGGATCTCATCGGGCAGGTAGACCTCGAGGCCGAGGCTCAGGATCTGCGCGATATCATCAACGAGTCGCGCGGCCAGAAGCGCCAGAAGGCCATCAAGCGCCTGAAGGTCGTGGACGCCTTCCGCACCAGCGGCAACAAGCCGGAGTGGATGATCATGGACGCTATCCCCGTCCTGCCGCCGGACCTCAGGCCGATGGTCCAGCTCGACGGCGGCCGCTTCGCCACCAGCGACCTCAACGACCTCTACCGCCGCGTCATAAACCGCAACAACCGCCTGCGCCGGCTGCTCGACCTTGGGGCGCCGGATGTGATCGTGAACAATGAGAAGCGGATGCTCCAGGAGGCTGTGGACGCCCTCTTCGACAACGGGCGCCGGGGCCGCGCCGTAACCGGTGCCGGCAACCGGCCCCTGAAGTCCCTCTCGGACATGCTCAAGGGCAAGCAGGGGCGCTTCCGTCAGAACCTTTTGGGTAAGCGCGTGGACTACTCCGGACGTTCGGTTATTGTGGTCGGGCCGGGCCTCAAGATGCACCAGTGCGGCCTGCCGCGCCTCATGGCGGTCGAGCTCTTCAAG
>JBFLXF010000717.1:0-1632 GCA_040757515.1 Actinomycetota bacterium | reverse complement strand
TAAAGGAGGCGGGCCGTAGCGCGGCTACGAGACCCTTCTCCGCTAGAGATGCAAAATCACTCAAATGAGTGATGCGTACAGCGCTCCGCAGGATAACAATGCGTCAGTACGTACCCCGCATTCAGAAAGGAAGCAACGATGACCGAGAGAGCCGTAGGTGCGCCCGCCGCGCTGGAAGTACACGTAACGGGGCGCCGTATCCTGGCGACTATCGTGGACGGCATCGTCTTCGGCGTCCTGTTCGGCGTCGTATCCCTGCTGTTCGGGACGACGACGGTCGAGGGGTCCTCCGCAAGCGCCTCCCTCGGAACCTTCGGGACCCTACTCTATCTGGTCCTGATCCTGGCCTACTACATCGTGTTGGAAGGCTACCTGGGCCAGACCCTCGGCAAGATGCTCTTCGGCATCAAGGTCGTGCGCGAGGCCGACGGGCAGGTGCCCGGCATAAAGGCCGCCGCGATCCGCACCGTGCTGCGCGTCATAGACGGTCTCTTCAGCTACCTGGTGGCCTTTATCGCGGTGCTGGCCTCCTCGAAGAACCAGCGCCTCGGCGACATGGCCGCAAAGACCCTCGTAGTCCGCAAGTAACCTCCTGTATAGAGACTCCCCGGAGAAGCCGGGCCGGGACTTACCCCGGCCCGGCTTCTTCCTTACGCCCCTCCCGAACGATCCCGGTTGAGGGCGAGCGGATGCGGAGAGAGCGCAAGGCGCTCGGCGGCATCCGGCGCGTCAGGCAGACCGTCGAGCTCTCGCGGGTGGCAGGTAGGTGAAACAAGCGTGCCGGGTCTTCCGTACGGGCATCGACCTGCCGCCGGTCAGCCTGTATGGGCTGGACGGCTCCTACTTCGTCGAGTACGGGCCACAACGGAGACCGCGTCGCGCGCTTCCACGACGCGGGGTGGATAGACGCCGGGGTAACCGAGTCAGGCCTCGGAGCGCCGCCCGTGCGGGCGCGTAGCCCTACAGGCCACCGAGGGATTCCTGCTCGCCGGAGCCGTTTGTGGGCGGGGGTGCGCCGAGGTGGTCGTAGGCGCGGCGGGTGGCGATGCGGCCCCGGCTCGTGCGCTGGATGAGTCCGGTCTGGAGGAGGTACGGCTCGTATACGTCCTCCACCGTGTCGCGCGCCTCGCCCAACGCGACCGAGATCGTCCCGACCCCCACCGGGCCGCCGTCGAACTTGTGGATGATCAGGCCGAGGTAGTCGCGGTCGGTGCGGTCGAGGCCGAGGTCGTCGACGCCCTGCATCTCCAGCGCCCGGTTCGCCGTCTCCTCGTCTATCGTGCCGTCGCCCACGACCTCCGCGTAGTCGCGCACGCGCTTGAGGAGCCGGTTGGCGATGCGCGGTGTGCCCCGGCTGCGGCGGGCGAGCTGCCCGGCGCCGCCCTCCGTGATCGGGACGCCGAGAATCCTGGCGTTGCGGACCACGATCTTCTTCAGGTCCTCCGGCGCGTAGTAGTCCAGCCGCGAGTGGAACCCGAACCGGTCCAGCAGGGGCTTCGTCATGAGGCCGGTGCGCGTCGTCGCCCCGACGAGGGTGAAGCGCGGGAGGTCCATCCGGATCGTGCGCGCCGAGGGCCCCTGCCCGAGCACGAGGTCCATCGCGAAGTCCTCCATCGCCGGATAGAGGACCTC
>JBFLXF010000716.1:0-1640 GCA_040757515.1 Actinomycetota bacterium | reverse complement strand
GGGAGGCGAAGGAGAAGAACGTCCAGTTCATAAGGCTCTGGTTCACCGACATGGTGGGCACGCTAAAGAGCTTCGCCATCACGGTGGACGAGCTGGAGGACGCCCTCGACGGCGGGATGGGCTTCGACGGGTCTTCGATCACGGGCTTCAACGCCATAGAAGAATCGGACATGATCGCCATGCCCGACCCGACTACGTTCAAGATCATCCCCTGGAGCCCCCAGGACCAGCCGACGGCGCGCATGATCTGCGACATCCAGACCCCAGACGGCGACCCCTACGTCGGCGATCCGCGTCACGTGCTGCGCCTGGCGCTCGAGCGGGCGAAGGAGATGGGCTTCGACAACTTCTACTGCGGCCCGGAGCTCGAATTCTTCTACTTCAAGGACTCTACGGCCCCGATACCGCTGGACTACGGCTCGTACTTCGACCTGACCACGCTCGATGCGGCCACCGCTCTCCGGCGCGACACCGTGCAGGCGCTGCAGAAGCTCGGCATCCGGGTCGAGTACTCCCATCACGAGGTCGGCATCAGCCAGCATGAGATAGACCTGCGCTACGACGACGCCCTGACGATGGCCGACAAGGTGATGACCTACAAGATCGTCGTCAAGGAGATCGCCACCCAGCACGGCGTCTACGCGACCTTCATGCCCAAGCCGCTCCAGGATCAGAATGGCTCCGGGATGCACACTCACCAGAGCCTCTTCTCCAACGGGCACAACGCCTTCTTCGACCCGGACAACCAATACTACCTCTCCGACACGGCGGGGGCGTTTATTGCGGGCCAGCTCCGTCATGCGCGCGAGATCTCGATCATCTTCGCCCAGCACGTAAACTCCTACAAGCGTCTGGTTCCCGGCTACGAGGCGCCCGTCTACATAGCCTGGAGCCGCCGCAACCGCTCGGCGCTGGTGCGCGTGCCGCTCTACCATCCCGGCAAGGAGCAGGCCACCCGCATCGAGCTTCGCTGCCCCGACCCGTCGGCGAACATCTACCTGTGCTTTGCGGCCCTGCTACACGCCGGCCTCGAGGGAATCGAGAAGGGCTACGAACTGCCCGAGCCGATGGAGCGCAACCTCTACCACCTGACCGCCGAGGAGCGGGAGAAGATGGGCATCCAGAGCCTCCCGGCCGACCTCGGCGAGGCGATCCACGAGGCCGAGAACTCCGAGCTCCTGCACAAGGCCCTCGGCGACCACGTCTTCAGCCGTCTCCTCCAGCTCAAGCGCGAGGAATTCGAGGACTACCGCGTGCGGGTTACGCCCTACGAGATCGAGAAGTTCCTGCCGATCCTGTAGCGGTCACTTTCGGCGATCAACCCTGGGGGCGCGGCCTACACCGCGCCCCTCTCTCGTGACCGCCTCGCCGAGCAGCGGAAGCCATTGCCGTATAATTCGGGCCGTTCACCAGCAAGATACAGTCTTCTGATGCGGAGGGAGGGACCCATTTGGTCCGTATCGGCGTAAGGAGAGCCGCACCGAGCGAAGTCTCGACGCCGCTGCTCGCGGCGGGCGTCTACCGCAACGAGGAGGTGCCCGAGGCGCTGCGGGAGGCCGCCGCCCCCGCCTTCCCGGACTTCTCCGGCAAAGAGGGCGAGAGCGCTCTGCTCTACGCGGGGGACGGCATACCGGCCCGGC
>JBFLXF010000715.1:0-1641 GCA_040757515.1 Actinomycetota bacterium | reverse complement strand
CCCGGAGCCCGACAGGCGGGCCCGGGGCGCTACTTTCGGGTTGCGCTCGCGCTACGGCTTGCGGGCCTCGAACTCCTCGCCGGGGGCGCCGCAAACGGGGCACTCAGAAAGCCGTGAGCAATGGCCCGACGGACATGATGATAAAGAGGAGGATCATGATCATGACGGTTATCGCTATGAAGGTATTCCCGCTCACCGGAAAAGACCTCCCTACGCGTCCGGAGGCTCATCGCAACGCGCACGCGGTCTGCCCTGGCTCATCATCCGGTCACACCGGCTACGCTACGAACCCGCCCGGGACGGATGGCGCGGACCTCGGCTGTGCGGTCCATCATGATCTCCACCCCCCTCAGCTCCAGCCACCGGTGCAACGCGGACCCTTCGAGCCGCTCCGGAATCGTCAGGACGGGCCGCTTTTCCTCTTCCGCACGACGGTCCTCCACGAGGATACCACCACACTCGCAGTAGTAACCGCTCTCGTCGGAGTACAGAAACGACGCCTCCTCCCGAGCATACCGGCTGCCACACCGCGGACACCGGGCTCCGGCATACACTCGCGCCATCGTCGCGCTCCCTTACTGCCGCTCCAGGAGCGCATCCTCCGCAGCCACGACCCTGGGGAAGAGCAGGCTGTTCTCCTTGTAGACGTGGAGGTGGGTGTCCCGCTCCAGCTCGGCGAGACCGTAGAGCATCGCCCGGTAGCTGTTGCAGGCACCCTCCGGGACAACGTAATCCCGCGTCAGGCTCCGGATCCTCTTCAACCCCTCGCCAGCCTCGATATGCTCCTCGAACATCACGCTTATGGGGTTCCTGACAGATCCAAAGCCGAACTCCGGCATCTTCTCGGCTCCCTCAAGCTCTTTGCAGGCGGGGAAGAGTACGCGTTCCTCCTTTACAGTATGCGACTCCAACTCGGCACGCAGCCCGGCAAATACCTCGCGCACCTCCAGTAGCTCAGGGTGCGCGTCGCCGTGGACACCCGCGACCTTCTCGACCAGAAAGGCGAGGCGGGGCAACTCCTCCCTCAGGTAGGCGTGGTGATCCTCCACTATGTGGTCCACCAGCTCGCTCATGGTCGCCCGCGACCAGTCCCGCCCATCCCCCTCCTCCGGCTCGGCGCTCTCCAGCTCGCGCAGGATCTCATCCGGCCTCAGCCCCGCCGCAGCACACGCCGCCGCCAGCGACCGCCCGCCACCGCAACAGTAATCTATCCCGAAACGCTCGAAGACCCGCGCCCATCCCGGGTTCTCGGTGACGAGCTCGCTCACCACACTGTCCGCAGAGATCGGCACCATGTCCCTCCTCTCCTCAACACATTTATGATTACCAAATAAGTAATAATATACTGCCAAGTTGTGGGTCCGTATGCAAGGGCATGATGTAAGAGAATTCGCTTCGGCGGCGTCTACCTTTTTGTCAGGGCGAGGTTGTCGCTTTTCGCGATCCGGAGGGTAGCGACGAGCAGGGAGGCGGCTATAAGGCCGGCGCTTGCGACGCACCACTGGCAGATCGCCTGGATCACGAAGAGCTCCAGGTAGGTTAGGTAGGCGCTGTAGAGGGTACCGACCAGCGCGACGAACAGGCCGAAGACTGCTGCCCTCTCGCCCTTTATCGCGGCGGAGAGCAGCAGTCCTGCGTAGC
>JBFLXF010000714.1:0-1642 GCA_040757515.1 Actinomycetota bacterium | reverse complement strand
AACCCCCAGGGGAGAAGACCGCCGAGCTCGGGACCAGGCGAGGCGCGGGGGCGCAGCGCGCCTCCGCCGAGGAGACGATGGAGGAGTGGCGGACCTCCAGGGAGCGGCGCGCCCCTCGCCGCGACCGGGGTACGGAGTAGGTCACGAAGCATTGCCCCGGGATCTCCTGGCTCCGGGCCTGGATCTCATCTTCTGCGGATATAACCCTTCGCTGAGATCTGGGCGCACCGGTCACCACTATGCCCATCCCGGCAACCGCTTCTGGCGCATCCTTTTCGCCGCGGGCGTCACCAGGAGGCTCTATGCACCCGAGGAGGACGTGGATCTGCTGGCGGGAGGCATAGGCTTCACGAACCTCTGCCCGAGACCGACGCGCCGCGCCGACGAGCTGACCCGGGAGGAGATACGTGAGGGCGCCGAGGCCCTGCTTAGGAAGCTCCGGCGCTTCCGTCCCCGCGCCGTCGCCTACACCGGCATCGGGGTCTACCGGTGGTTTCGGGCGACCTCGAAGGTGGGCTGGGGCGTTCAGGAGGAGTCCGTCGTCCCTGGCGTCACAGATGTGGTCGTGCCATCCCCCTCAGGTCTCAACAGGATGAGCTTCGAGGAGCTCGTGGAGCACTACCGGACCCTCACCCCATTCGTCCGTTGAGCGGAGGGACTCCTCTCTAGAGGAGCCCTTCCTGCTCCAGGCGTCTTGTCAGGTGCCGGGCCAGGTTCTCCATGAGCTTCAGGTCGCGTTCGGCTAGCCAGGGGTCGGGTGCGTGGCTCAGGCAGCAGAGGGTGCCGAAGGGGCTCCCGTCGGAGCGGCGCAGCGGGATACCGACGTAGGCGCCGATGCCGGAGGTCCCGGTTATCTCCAGGTCCCGGACGCTCTCGTCGGAGCGGGCGTCCGGGATCACTCTCGGGATGCGGTCCTCTATCACGCGCTTGCAGTAGGACTTCGAGAGCGGGATGCCCTCCTCCCGGTCAAAGCCGAATGACTCCGCGTCGCCCTCCAGTGCCCGGAAGGTGAGCCGGTCCTCCACGAACTCGGAGACGAAGGCCACGTCCATCTCCAGCGCCTCCCTCACCACTGAGAGAGCCTCCTCCAGCGTCTCTCCCGGGTCTCGTGGTGCATTTTGGTCTTCGTTCATCTCTCTACCTCCGTCGGCGCCCCCTTATTCTAGCGGGGCGGACCAAATCTCGGCACGTTGAGGTCGAGATGGATGGCGGCCAGACGCAGCAGGAAGACGGTCGCAACGGGGAGGATGGCAGTGACCGGCCCGCTGAGGCCGAGTTCCTTCAGGAGTACGAAGACGGTAGCGCCGGCTATGGCGGCGGTTGCGTAGACCTCGCGGCGCAAGATCAGAGGCACCTCCGCGCACAGAACGTCGCGCATCACGCCGCCGGCGGCCCCCGTGATCGCACCCATGAGCACCACGATAAGCCCTGGCACCTCTGCGTCGTAGGCCGTCCGCGCCCCGATAAACGTAAAGACCGCAAGCCCGAAGGCGTCCGCGACGAGCAACGAGCCTCTCGGGGCCTCGAAGAACCGGACGTAGACGAGGGTGGCGGCAGCGGCAGCCAGGATCACGAGCAGGTAGGTGGGGTCTTGGATCCAGAAAATCGGGCGGTTGTTCAGCAGCACGTCGCGAACCGTCCC
>JBFLXF010000713.1:0-1645 GCA_040757515.1 Actinomycetota bacterium | reverse complement strand
GCACGGACATCAAGCTCGGCGGCTCCGGCGAGGAAGACGGCCATGAGGAGTGGACCGAGGAGCACGAGCGTCTCGCAGGCGAGATCATGGAGAAATACCCGACTATCGAGCGCGAGATGCTCGAGGGACGTTCGTTGGAGTCGCTGGAGGTCCTCCTGCTCGGCGGCCACTACGTACTGGGTACCGAGCGTCACGAGTCCAGGCGCATAGACAACCAGCTCCGGGGCCGCTCCGGGCGGCAGGGCGACTCCGGCGAGTCGAGGTTCTACCTCTCGTTCGAAGACGACCTTCTGAGACTCTTCGGCGGGCAGAGGATGCAGGGGATCATAGACCGCATCGGGCTCGAGGAGGATGAGGCGATAGAGGCGGGGATGGTCTCCAACTCCGTCCGGCGGGCGCAGGAGCAGGTCGAGAGCCGCAACTTCCAGATTCGCAAGCGCATACTGGAATACGACGATGTCCTCAACAAGCAGCGCGAGGTGATCTACGCCATCAGGCGCGATATCCTGATGGGCGAGAACGTGGACTCCTGGGGCTACATCGAGGACGTTCTCACCGATGTGGTCTCGCGCTACGCCTCAGACAACGTCTACCCCGAGGACTGGGACCTGGAGACGCTGGAGGCGGAGCTGCACCGTTTCTATCCGGCACAGCTCGACTTCGGGGCGCTGAACATCGAGGAGCTGACGAGCGCCGCGCTGCTGGAGATGGTCCTTGAGGACGCCCGGGAGCGCTTCGAGGAGCGCCGGCGGGAGTGGGAGGAGCGCACGGCTGAGCTGGAGCGGCGCGGACTCACCCGCGCCGACGGTCTCGACTCCTTCGAGGAGGCCGAGCGGCGGACGCTGCTCTCGGTGGTGGACTCGCGCTGGCGCGAGCATCTCTACGAGATGGACTACCTGCGGGAAGGGATCGGCTGGCGTGGCCTCTCGCAGCGGGACCCCCTCGTGGAATACAAGCGCGAGGCTTACGACATGTTCGTGGAGATGGAGCGGGGCCTCAAGGAGGACTACGTAACTTACATCTACCGCATCGAGAACGTACAGCTTCAGGAGACCGACATCCAGCGGCTCTCCTACAGCGGCGGGGGCGAGGAGCCGAGCCAGCGGCCCAAGAGCCCGCGCAGGGCCGAAGGCAAGGTGGGGCGCAACGACCCATGCCCGTGCGGCTCGGGCAGGAAGTACAAGAAATGCCACGGCGCTCCCGGGGCGCCTCCGCTCAACGTGCCGACGACGGAAACCCGGATGGGCGGTTAGTTGGGAGAGCTTAGGGAGAAGACCGCCGAGCTCGAAGGACGCCTCGCGGAGCTTGAGGCGTTCTTCGACCTGGAGACGCTGCGCTCCGAGAGAGAGGAGCTCGGCGAGGAGATGAGCCGCCCCGGCTTCTGGAACGATCCGGAGCGGGCGAGGGAGATCTCTGCGCGCTTCTCGCGGGTGGAGGGGCGCATAAAGCTTCTGGAGGAGTTGCGTGGCAGCCTCTCTGACTCCGGGGAGCTTTTGGAGCTTGCCGGGGACGATCCCGAGCTTCTCGGCGAGGTCGAGGAGGAACTGCGGCGGGTCGAGGGAGTGCTCGAGGAACAGGAGCTGGCGCGCCTGTTTACTGGTGAGTACGATGAGGGCAACGCCATCCTCGCCATAAACGCCGGCGC
>JBFLXF010000712.1:0-1645 GCA_040757515.1 Actinomycetota bacterium | reverse complement strand
ACGACCGAGATCCTGGCCTCCTACCCGTCAGGCGAGGTGTTGGTGCGCACGGAGGCGCCCGCTGCGGAGGCCGGTCGCGACGACGCCCCGCACGGGTTATCGATCGCCGGGGTGGATGAAGAGACGCTCGCCGACGCGCGCGATCGGCCTCTGCCCGAGGCACCGGGAGAGGAGATCCTGGCATACGTCGAGCTCGCAGGCCCCACGTCGTCAGAGTGGCTGCAGGCGCTCCGCGAGGCGGGAGTGGAGCCTCTGCGGTTCCAGCCCCGCACCAGCTACCTGTGCCGGGGAACCGGCCCTGCGTTCCAGACCGCGCTCGGCTTGCCCTTCGTCGTGTCGGTCGTCCGACTCACCGCCGACCTCAAGCCGTCGGTGCCCGTCCCCGAGACCGGCGGCGCCGACGTCTGGATCGTCGTGAACGCTCACGACGAGAGGATCCAGACCCGACTCGAAGAGATCGAGGGAGTGTCGCTACTTCCCCCTCTTTCCGAGGGTGACGGCGGCTTACTCCGGCTGGCGGCAACCCTCGACGGCCCCGAGGCGGAGCGGGAGGCGCGCTCGATCTCATCTGTGCTCGCGATCGAGGCGCGCGTCGGAGCGGTACCGGAGGACGAGGTCGCCGGTCTGGTGATCGCCGGCATGTACGACCCCGTCGGACGGCCGGTCGGCTCCTACCTCGACTGGCTGGAAGAACACGGCATCAACGGCCGCGGCGCTACGATCGGCATCGTGGATAACGGCGTAGACGAGACACACGACGCCTACTCGGACCGCATCACGACGCGCGACGCGACCCGGGAGTGGCACGGCACGTTCGTCGCCGGCCACGCCGCCGGCGACTATCGGGAAGAGAAGGACGGAGACGGGTTCATATACGGGGTCGGGATGGCTCCGGCGGCCGAGCTCATCAGCCAGAGCAACGGCACCGCCACCGACAACCCGGAGGCCGTCTGCAGGGAGACCGTGACTACCGGCGGTCCTTCCCGCGCCCTCGGGACAATACAGAACAACTCGTGGGGCGCAGGCACGTCCAACCCCATGGACTACCGGTCCCTGGAGGCGAGCTACGACGCGCTCGTGCGCGACGCCGACCGCTCGGGCAGCGGCCGCACCCCCCTGACCATCTGCTTCTCCTCGGGCAACTCGGGGTCTCAGGGGCTGACGCGGCCCAAGGCGGCAAAGAACATAATCGTTACCGGCAACTCCGAGAACTACCGCCCGGACGTCGGCGGCTCCGACAGCGACGACATAGACGACGTCTACACCGGCTCCCACGCCAGCAGCCACGGCAACTGCGGGGACGGGCGCATCCGACCTCACGTCGTCGCGCCCGGGGAGTGGACCGCTTCGGCGAACTTCGACTCCCATCCGGGCGACGCTGAGTACATCAGCCCGAAGCTGACCTGGGGCGGCGGATCCTCGGGCGCGAGCCCGAAGACGGCCGGCGCCTGCGCTCTGCTGACCGAGTGGTGGCGGGATCACAACGGCGGGAGCGATCCCTCCCCCGCCATGTTGCGGGCTCTGGTGGTCAACGGCGCCGCGGACACCGGCTTCGGCGGCCCCATCCCCAACAACCGCCAGGGTTGGGGAAGGCTGAACCTCGAAGGCATACTCTCCCGCGACGTCCACCGCACTTACGTGGACC
>JBFLXF010000711.1:0-1647 GCA_040757515.1 Actinomycetota bacterium | reverse complement strand
ACGAGTGGAATGCGCCGTTTGGTCCCTGGCCGGACGGGCGCGGATGGAAGGATGACCGAAGGGTTCTCCAAGAGGAGAGGCACAGTAGCGAAACGAAACTTGACAAGCTTTTTCATGGAAGGAGGAGATGTATGAGTTCCGTATCCAGCGAGTCATCCGGCGCTGTCCACGGTGAGGTGATCGAGGAGCACAGGCTCAGCAAAGGGTTTACCTTTCGCAGCGCGTTCGCCCTCGGCTTCGCCGACGTTTCTCCGATCGTTGCGCTCTACGCGATCTTTACGCTGGGACTGTTCGCGGCCGGGCCGGCGTTCTTCTGGGCTTTCCCGGTCGTGCTGGTCGGTCAGCTGCTGGTGGCGGCCGTCTTCGGTGAGCTGGCATCGCGGTGGCCGTACGCAGGCAGCGTGTATCAGTGGGCGCGGCACGTCCAAGGCACGCGGTGGGGCTGGTTCGCGGCCTGGGCATACATGTGGGGGCTCACGATCGCGCTCTCGACGCTGTCCTATGGGGCCGCCGGCTTTCTGCTGGAGATCTTCGCCGCCGAGAGCCCGACTCGGTGGTTGACCACCTCGGTCGCCCTGCTGATCATCGCCGTAGGTACCCTAGTTAACATGGTCGGTCGCAGCGTTCTCAAGGTCATGGTCGTAGCGAGCATAATCGCCGAGGTGCTCGGTTCGGTCGGCCTGGGTACGGTGCTCCTGCTCTTCTATCGCGTCAACCCGATCAGCACGCTATTCGACGGCTTCGGTACTCAGGGAGACGGCCTGTGGCTCACGGGACCCGGGCTCATCGCCATAGCTTTCGTGGGATGGTCCTTCCTCGGCTTCGAGGCGGCGGGCTCGATCGGTGAAGAGGTAGAGGAGCCTGAGCGCAACGTCCCGAAGGCGATCATCCTCTCCCTGCTCTTCGTCGCCCTTGTCGTCATGTACTCTAGCCTCGCTCTGATACTCGCCATCCCCGACCTTTCGAGGGTCATGTCCGAGCAGAGCGGCGACCCGGTGGCGAACACACTCGTCGCGCACTTCGGAGCCGGGATAGGTCGGCCGTTGCTGATATTGTTCGTGATCGGCTTTCTCTCGAGCTTCCTCGCCGTTCAGGCCGCCGTGTCGCGCTGCGTCTGGGGGTCGGCCCGTGATCGCTCGCTGCCCGGCTCCGGTCTGCTCGACCGGTTGCGTGGACCGGAGCGGCTGCCGGTATTCTCGATCCTGTTGACCGGAGTCGTCGCCGGCTTGCTGGTGCTGCTGGCCGGCTCGGAGCTCTACAGCGTTCTCATAAACTTCACGACAATCGGCTTCTACATCGCCTTCGGCGTGCCCGTCATCGGCGCCGCGCTCGCGCACCTGAGAGGGACGTGGAGACCGGGCGCGTTCAGCCTCGGCCGCTGGAGCGCCCCGGTTGCCTACCTAGCGACGCTTTGGGTCACCTTTGAGACGATCAACATAGCCTGGCCGCGTCAAGCTCCGGGCACGCCCTGGTACATCACATGGAGCATGGTGATAACGACCATCGTCCTGGGAGCCATCGGACTCCTCATCTACCTGAGCGTGAGAAAGCGTATCGAGGCACCCATCGGCGACCGCCTCGGGTTGGCCGGATCTCGTGTGCCATCCCCGGCAGGGCCGGCGGCGCCACCGGATAAAGAGACGCCGT
>JBFLXF010000710.1:0-1654 GCA_040757515.1 Actinomycetota bacterium | reverse complement strand
GCGGCGACGATGGCGCTGCTGTGGCTGTTCGTGCGCCTGATGGAGATCGTCGGGAGCGGGACGGGGGCTCTCAGCGGCGTGTTCTCGTTCTTCGCGGGGTTCCCGATCCTGCCGGTCCTGTTCCTCTTCTTCGCGGCGATGCGCCTCTCTCCGATAGGCCGCTACCACGGCGCCGAGCATAAAGCGGTCGCCGCCTATGAACGGGACGGTGAGGTGACGATGAGCGGGGCGAGAGCTAGCAGCCGTATCCATCCCCGCTGCGGCACGAACATCCTCGCCTACATCATGCTCGCCGCGCTGGTAGATCCTTTCGTGGACTGGTGGGGCTACGCCATCCTGCAGTTCATCCTGATCTCTGAGGCGTGGTTCGTCTTCGGGCAGACGCGGCCCTCCATCGCTGTCGGCAACTTCCTCCAGCGTTACCTCACCACCGTCGAGCCGCGCCGCGCGGAGCTCGAGGTCGCCGTCACGGCGATGCAGCGGCTCCTGGTCGCCGAGCAGGAGAGGCCGGCAAACGGAACGCTCGCGAGCGCTCCCGCACGCTACTAGCCGCCGCGCAAGGCGGCAACCTACGCGGCGCCCTTATCTCTGAGCGCGTGGCGCAGGTAGTCTATGAACTCCGATGCCTTCTCAGGGGGCCTGCTCATCAGGCTGACGCCCACGTAGAGCGTGACGGAGACCAGCAGGCCCCATACCCCCGAGGCCTGTCCCAGCGGCCTTGCCTGGGAGATCTCCAGCAAAGCCACGAGCAGGCCCCCGCCCACGACGCTCGCGAGAACTCCCGCCGCCGTGCCGCGCCTCCAGAAGAAGGCGCCGACTATGGCGGGGACGGTGACCAGGAGCCCCGCCGAGGAGGAGACGGCGAGGACCGCTATCAGATCGAGCCGCAACCCGGCGAACAACAGCGCGAGAACGGCGATGAGGGGTATGGCGATCTTGCCCGCCAGAAGCTGCCGGCTCTCGTCCACACCGGTTCTCGCCCCGTAGACGTCTCGGGCGACCATCGAGGAGAGCGTGAGCAGGATGGAATCTATGGTCGTGATCGCCGCCGCAAAGATCCCCACGATGATGATTACCGCCACGGCCGGCGGCACCAGATCGGAGGCCAGCAGGCGCGGCGACGCCAGATCTGCGGACTCCAGACCCGGGAAGCGCACCAGCGCCGCGAAACCCCACAGCACCGACACGAGGGTGTAGACGAACCCGAGCACGAGAAACCCCAAGAGCATCCTCCTGAGATTGCGCATCGTCCCGAGCATGAAGAGCCGCTGGCTGACCTGCGGGTTGGAGAGACTGAAGAAAAACCACGGCAGGGTGAGACCCAGGAAGACACTGAAGCTGAAGTAGCCGTTGCCCGGCACGCTCAGCCATCCGGGATGCTCTTCCGAGATCCGTACGAAGAGCTCACCGAAGCCACCGAGACCGTTCACCACTAGAACTACGGCCACCGCAGCGGTTGTGATCATAATCATCATCTGTAAGGCGTCCGTCCAGGCTACCGAGCGAATCCCGGCCGCGAGCGTGAAGACGATAGCGAGTACCGTCGCCACCACGGTACCTACCGTAAACGTGATCGCCCCTCCGGTAGCCCCCTGCATGAGGTACCCTATCCCGGCCAGCTGCACGGCACTGTAAGGGATCAAGAACACGCAAC
>JBFLXF010000709.1:0-1656 GCA_040757515.1 Actinomycetota bacterium | reverse complement strand
ATCTCTTCGAGCGGCACGCGGTCGCCCGTCTGCGCGTCCTCCCACACGCCCGGCGCGAACGGCCCCCGCTCGGCCAGCGCCGGCCTCGCGGCGACAAGGAACCGCGCCACGTCCACGTCGCCGGGCTCCAGGGCCGCCCCCACCGCTTCCGCCACGTTCGCGGCCCTCCGCGGGGTCGGGCACGCGACCAGCACCGCCCACGGGGCCTCGCGCCGCCTCGCGCGCAGGGCCCGGACGTACCGCACGGCCTTCTCGGCCAGCCGGCCCATGTCCTCGGTCCCCGTGTCGGTCTCCACGAAAAACCTCACCTCGCCGCCCCCCGCCACGCACGCGCCCGAGGCGTCTGGGAACAGCTCGTAGCGGGCGAGGCGGGAGCCGGGGGCTTCTTCCTTCCGGAAGGGGCGGGCGGCCAGCCACGGCGCCTGCCAGTCGATCAGCCCGCGGCGCGGGGGGTCAGACGCGCGCACGAACGCCGCGAGCAGCTCTGCGGTGCCAAGCTCGTGGGCCCCTATGTGGCTCGCCAGCCTCTCCGCCCGCTGCAGGAGCCGCCTGTCCGCCTCGACACCGGAGAGCTTTGACGCAGCCATGCCGCCCAAGACGGTGGCGATCCAAAGAGCGACCCTGGGATGGCTCCCGATCTGTACGCCCCTTGCAAATCCCTGCTTTTCCAGCCTGGAAAGGCAGCGCCGGACAGCGTTGGGGTGGGATCGGAGAACCAGAGCCAAGTGGTAACAAGTCATGCAACCGTGCCGAAAAAGGGCCAGAAGAGCCCGGGTGGAAAGCGAAAGCTGGGAAGGGTCAAGCAATCGGGGAGCCACGAGCAACCCTCCCGAACGGCAGTTTCAAGATATCATGACAGCAAAACCCGGCCACTTGGGGTAAACCGCAAACGAACCGCGAACTGAACCGCAAACAAGCGGCAGACGAACCGCAAGTGGCCGGAGGGCGTCAGGGGGCTCCGCCGCCCCTTCTCCCGCGGGCGCGCGCTCCCCCGCGGCCGCGGCATTCCCTGGGCAGATCGGCCGGCTCGGGCCTGCGCCCCGACAGCCTCGCTTCCACTTCCGCCTCGACCTCCGCCGCGTCCCGGCCGTCCCGGGCGTCAGACGCCGCCAGCGCGCGCCGCCGAACCCCTTCGTCCCCGTCCCCGACGGGGTCGCACCTCACCGTGAAGGACACCGAGGACCCGTCCGGCCCGACCGTCCTCACCGCCGCGCAGAACTGGGGCTGGTTGCACAGGTCGTGCTCGGCGAAGTCGGGCTTCAGCCACCGCGCCATCGCCTGCGCGGACGGCGCCCCGAGCTGCAGAAGCCACACCGTGTTGACATTCCCCATGATCGCCCCCAGCACGTCCTGCGGCATCTGCTCCAGGTACTGCGTCGCCAGCACGAGCCCCAGGCCGTACTTGCGGTCCTCGGCGAGGATCTTCTCGATGGTGGGCACCGCGTAGTTGTGCACCTCGTCGCAGAACAGGAGGAACGGCCTCCTCGCCCCGGGCGGCGTGTCAGCCCGGGAGAGCGCCGCGAAGTGGAACCTCACCACGAACAGCCCGAGCAGGAGCTTGAGCTCGTCTGGGCCGCAGCCGGAGCCGTCCACGAGCACGATCTCGCCCCGATCCATCGCCCGCCGCAGGTTAACCGTCGACCGCTCCTGCCCGAA
>JBFLXF010000708.1:0-1659 GCA_040757515.1 Actinomycetota bacterium | reverse complement strand
GACCACAAGTCTCCGCTCGCGTCTTGCTGTAGACTCTCGCACCGTGCGGATGACGATGTACGCGCTGCTGGTCTCTGCGCTGCTGGTGCTCGGCGGCTGCTCGCAGGCCGCCGCTCCGCCCGAACCCGCCGGGCAACAGACGGCGACCGGCGCTACCGGGACCGCTACGACGCCCGAAGACGCGCCGGAGGCCACGGCCCTCTCGGGGTTGGAGGAGGCCGAGGAGGCGGCCTCGGGATGGAGGGAGGACGCAAGGCTCTACGCCATCGCCACCGCAACCCCGAACCTGACCCCCGACGGCGAGGCTCCGGTCTGGCTCTACTCCTACGTCTCGCCGTCGGCGGGGGCGGTAGTGAGCGTCTCGGTGGCGGGCGGCGAGGCGACTCTGATGTCCGGGCAGCCCCTGCCCGAAAAGGAGATAGAGAACATTGCGCGGAACGCCCTCCCGCCCGCAGGCAAGCTCGTAGACAGCTCCGAAGCGATAGAGCACGCCGGTGAGGTACGGACCGCACTGGAGGAGAATCCGGGGGCCGAGGCGACGGCCGGGCTCGACTCCTTCTCGACCGGATCTCCGGCCTGGATCTTCGCGACCACCGGCGGTGGGGGGAGGATCGAGGAGCGCATCACCGCCGTCCGGTAGCCTTACGCGCGCTCTCCATAGTGAGAGAGAACTGCCTTATCGAACCCACCGGAGGGCTCCTCTATCTCCGGCGCGCTCTGGACGGTCTCTGCGGCGTAGGGGACGGTTACGCGTTCGTTCTCGGGATCGACCTCTATGCGCTGCGCTGGTACGGTCCTGCCGTTCACGACCACGTACTTCAGCACGTCGCTCACCGCATCGTAGACCGTACGCTCGACCTCTCCGATCTCTGCGCCCGAGGCGTCTATGAGCGTGTAGCCCTCGAGCTCCGTGTAGGGGTTGTTCCGGCGGTGGTCGGCCTCCTCCATGCTGCCCTCCTCCGCTGGCAGGAAAACTTATATGCGCGTATGATACCCCGACGTGAAAGACGGAAACGGCACCCGGCGCAACGCGCGTATCGTGAAGGTTTTCTCACTGGCCTTGCTGGGGCTGGTGGCCGCGTCGCTGCTGCTGGTGCACGGCTCCACTTACGAACCCGCCGTCTCCTACGTGCTGCTCTACCTTGCCGTCTCTGTGGGGGTGACGGCTGTGGTAGCGGTCGTGATGCTTCCGGCTGAGCAGTTCACTGCCGGATTCTCCGCCGGGGCGTACATGCTCTATGCGGTGGTAGTGGCGTTGATGATCTTCTTCTCCGGCGGAGCCTCTAGCGAGCTCTACCTGCTCGTCTTCCCGCTGGTTCTGGCGGCGGCTCTGCACGGTTCGTGGACCGTGGGCATCACGGCGCTCCTCTCGACGCTCTTCTTCTACTCTCTGGCGATGCTTCCCGGGCTTCTGCAGAGCGGCACCGAGTCCGACGCCGTCTCCGTTCTCTACAGGCTGGCCATGCTCGGACTCACGGGCCTCTTCGCGCTCTTCGCGGCGCGCCGCGGGCCTGCGGCCGTCTCCGAGGCCTCCGGAGAGGCGTACATCACCGACGAAGACGGCTCGATGTTGCTGGAGCAGGTGGAGAGAGAGCTCTCCGCGCGGCGTGGGGTGCAGGTGGCGGTGGTGCTGGTCGACCCCGGCTTGGAGCCGGAGGA
>JBFLXF010000707.1:0-1659 GCA_040757515.1 Actinomycetota bacterium | reverse complement strand
GAAAGCCCCAAGCTCCTTCAGACCCTCGACGATCTCTTCGGACACCCTACCGGTGCGCTCGATCTCCTCGGCGTCCACCTTCTCGCGCAGGAAGGTCTCCAGCCTCGCCATGAACCGCGCCGCCTTCTCCTGCTCCTCGGGCTCCGGGTCGGGGTGCGGGTGGATCAGACCGATCCTCAGGCGCCCCGAGAACAGCTCGCGCCCGAAGCTGGGTCGCTCCCACCTCTCCTCCCGCGCCGCCTCGGCGACCTCCCGTGACTCGCGCCCGGTTACCCCACGATCTGCACTAACGGACACAGACACCTCTCCTTCTCGCTACCCTACGCTTCCATGGTAAGGACTACAAGCTCCACTTCTTGATCAATCTGGTTCATCTTGCTGGACAAAATCGATGAAAGACAGACGTCGGAACGGTCCCCTCTTCATCTCTCCGGTAATGGCCGGCATCCTCCAGGATGCCAGGGTTCCGCTCTCTCTGGTCATGGTGCTCATGGAGACGCTTGAACAAGTAGCTCTCGTCGAACAGCGCGATTAACTCGCGCCTTCTCTCGCCGGGGTGCTCGCCAGCGAGTCGCGGAAGAGTCTCCTCAAAGCGGTCCAGGATGGGGATCATCTTCCGGCGCTCGTTGATCTAGAACTTCGGGTTGCCGCCCAGGATGTGTCCGGCCCACTCGTAGATGGGCGAGAATATCTCCTCTTCGACCCTTATGTGTTCCCTTCGGGACACTGCGACCGATGCCGCTCTTCTTGCAACGATGCCTGCCGTCGCAATAGCGAGGCGGCCCTCAACCCGTTCAGCGAGTCTCGCGGCGCAAAGAGTGTGATATTTTCATGAGTGCCATGCGACGCGCGACGCCTCTTAAAAGGGAAACCATCTCGCCGGAACACTGCAGCCCGGCCCTGCGGCTCTCTCTGCTCGGGCGCGTGCCGCTCTTCGCCGGGCTGGACGATTCGCAGCTGGCCGGGGTGGACCGCATGTTTAGAGAGCGCGGCTATACGGCGGGAGAGAAGATCTACCTCGCCGGCAAGCCTGCGAGCGTCTTCTACGTCGTGGCCGTGGGGAAGGTCAAGCTGGTGCGCCACGCGGCGCATGGCCGGGAGGTTCTGCTGGAGATCCTCGGGCCGGGCGACACCCTGGGCACCGCGCCGCTATTCGGCGACGATGTCTACCCGGACACCGCCGAGGCGCGGACGGAATGCTGCTTGTTGGCGATCACCGCAGCCGACCTGCGGACGGTCGTTGAGCGCTACCCGCCCGTGGCGAACGCCTTGATCTCCGTGCTTGGCGAACAACTGCGCTCGGCCCGCGAGACGATCCGGCGGGTCAGCGCCGGATCCGTCGAGAGCCGCATCGCCGCCTCGCTGCTGAAGCTCGCCGACCGGCTCGGCAGCGATCGTCGCGGCGAGACGTTGATCCAGGTTCCGCTGACCCGTCAGGACTTCGCGGACATGACAGGCGCGCAGGTTGAGACGGTCAGCCGCATCATGAGCCGGTGGCGCAAGGACGGCCTGATCAGCAGCGGCCGCGGCTGGGTGGCGGTCGTTGACCACAAGCGCCTCGCCGCGATCGCCGCCGAATCCTCCGCCTGATCTTTCCTCCTCTCTTCGGGCTCCAGAATTTTTCTGCACTTACTTGAGCCAGATCATGGTTCTGATCTC
>JBFLXF010000706.1:0-1681 GCA_040757515.1 Actinomycetota bacterium | reverse complement strand
CCGATGGAGAAGGGTAGCGCTCCCCACACCGGCAAAGCGCCCCCGCGCGCCGCTCCGACCCCGAACAACACGCAGCCGGCGGCCAGCAGGATCAGGCCGCCCCGGAAGGTCCGGTAGCCCGGCGCCGTCATGATGAACTCGTTGTCCAGGTGCAGGTAGAACAGGCCGAGGTCCCCGGCGAGGATGAGAGCGAGGCCGACCAGAGCAGTGATGAGACCGATCCTCGTCAGCGGCCCGCGGCGTTCCGGGAGCAACAGGTAGAGCCCCGCCAGCCCGATCAACAGGAGCAGCGGAGCCGACGGGAAGAGCTTCCAGAAGACGTCCGGGGTCTTGAACTTCATCTCCGATAGGCGCACCCCCAAAGGGGAGAGCGACCAGAGCACTCCGCCGGGGATGCACGAGATCCACAGCCAGCGCAGGGCGTTGGATAACGGGCCGCTCAAGCCGGGCCTCCTCTCTGCGATCCGCATCAGTACAGCGGCAGGGGTTCGCCGCCGGCGTCTTTGATCACGTACTCCTCGAACATCCGCTTTACAGCGCCGGGGTCTTCGCCCGCGAGATCCCTCTCCATCTTCGGGTCTTTTTTCAGGTCGTAGAGCCGGGCCTCCGAGCGGTCGTTGCGGCAGAACATCACGTAGTCCTCGTCGCGCGCCCAGGAGTAGTTGTCGTAGCCCAGGGTAAAGTAGGGGCGCGGCCGTTCGGGCTCTCTGCCCTCAAGTATCGGGGTGAGGTCCTGTCCGTTCATGGCGGCGGGACGCTCGATGCCCATCGCCCCGAGTATGGTGGGCGCGACGTCGTGGGTGGAGGCGAAGAAGTCGCTGGTCTTGCCCGCGCCCTTGCCCTCGGGGTGGCGTACGTAGAAGACGGTGTCCGTCAGCTCGGGCCACAGCGCCCAGTAGGGTTTGCCCGTGTCGTCGTGCTCCCCGAGCGCCACGCCGTGGTCGGAGAGGACCATCAGCAGGGTGTTCTCCGCCAGCCCCAACTCATCCATCCTGTCCAGGAAGTTGCCGAGCCAGCGGTCTACCATGGTGACCTCACCGGCGTAGAGGGCGCGCATGCGCCTGAGCTCCTCCTCGCCGATCCAGGAGGCGTCGGAGTAGTTGGGCACTATGGGATCCGGGCCCTCATAGCCCCCGTCGTCGTAGAGGTCCGCGTACTTTTTCGGCGGGTCCCACGGCTCGTGCGGGTCGAAGGAGTCCACCACCAGGAAGAACGGCTGGGCCTCGCGCACCAGCTCCAGGTGTTCCATGGCGCTCCCGAACACCCTTGGCGCGAACCAGTCCTCCTCTCTCCTGCGTCCGGCCGTGTTGGCGAGGTACTGGCGAACCTTGTCGCGCATGTGCGCGTCGTTGCCGGGCACGGTCTTCCTGTCCACGTCCTTCTCGGAGGCGAGCATCACCGGCCGGTAGCGGTCGCGCTCCTGGCCCCGGATAAAGTCGAAGGTGTCGAAGCCGCGCTGGAAGTCGTAGGAAGCGCGGAACATGTGCAGGGTGTCGGTGACGAGGTGGGTGCCGAAGCCCTGCTCCGAGAGGATCTCCGAGACCATCACCTGGTCCTGGGGGACCGGTTGCCAGCCGGCCGGCATGAAGGCGTCGCCCTTGACGGGGCTGAAGTTCCTGAAGGGCCAGGTCCTTATCCCGGTGTGGAGGGACCTGCGGAAGCAGATGGTGGGGATGGACTC
>JBFLXF010000705.1:0-1686 GCA_040757515.1 Actinomycetota bacterium | reverse complement strand
GCCGACGCGAACACGCACACCCCGGCCGCGAGCGAGACCCACCGCAGGGGCCGCAGCACCGGCCAGGCGGCGACGACGGAGGATCCGAGGATCACCGGCCCGGCGACGTGGGCGACGGTGGCGGCGAGGTTCCCGTACCCGAGGACGTGAGGGGCGGCCATCAGCCAGGCCCCGAGGGCGGCGTTTATCAGGCGGGCCCACACGGCTCAGTTGACGCCCCCGCGCCCCAGAAGAACACACCAGATTGAGACACCGGAGGAGCGCGCCCTGAGGACGTGCTGCAGGGCCGCCAGCGGCTCGTCGGCGCCCCAACCGCAGATGACGAGCGAGATCCCCGCCGAGACCAGGCACAGCGTGCACCAGGCGCCCGCGACGACCGGCTGGATGATCATCAGCGCCACGCTCACCAACGCGCCAGAGAAGATTACACCCCCGAACAAGACCGCCGTCCACGGCATCGTGCGCCATTTGTCGTCCCCTCCGGTGAGGCTCAGCAGGATCTCCGCCCCGTAGGCCAGCGTCCCCAGGGCGGCGTCCGGAAAGGGCTCGAAGAGAGTCAGCACCTCCCTGCTGCCGCCCGGGAAGAACGGCTCCCAGACGCCACCGAGCACGCCGAGCTGGTAGAGCGTGAGGTAGCCCGCCACGCACAGTCCCGCGAAGGCGACCGCCGCGATGGCGAGCCTCTTCGGGCGCGCAGTCGGGTTCTCGTCCCAGCCGGGCGGGATGTCGCCGCGCACGCTCAACGCCGGGCCGCCGCCCCCGCCAGTCCCAGCAGCGCCGCCCCCGCGAGCGCCAGCGCGCCGCGGCGGCTGTTCGCCCACCACTGGTAGCTGCGGATCCGGGAGCGGTCGTCGAAGAAACCATGAGCGCCGTAGTCCCTCTCGTCGTCCAGCGGGTCGAAGACGTTGTCCCGGCGGCCAGGGGAGACTGGCTCGTCGGTCTGCTGCGAATCGTAGCCGGTGCGAGCCAGGTAGTGGTCGAGCCACCGCGGGATCAGCTTGTTGCCGACTATCGCCTTCACGGCGGGCCAGCCGACCCACAGCTCGGGCCGGTCGTGGCGGGCGGCGTAGTAGATAGCCTCGGCGGCCACCTCGGGCTGGAAGATCGGAGGCACCGGCTGCGGCTCGCGCGGTAGTCGGCTCCTCACCCAGGAGAACTGCGGGGTGTTCAGCGCCGGCATCTGGACCATCGCGATCTTCACGCCGGAGTTATCGTGGATCAGCTCGCTCCTCACCGACTCGGTGAAACCCTGGATGGCATGCTTGGATGCGCAGTAGGCGCTCTGGAGCGGTATCCCCCGGTAGGCTAGCGCCGAGCCGACCTGCACGATGCGACCCCGGTCCCTGGGCAGCATGCGCTTGAGGGCCGCGAGCGTCCCGTAGACGGTTCCCAGGTAATTGACCTCCGTGACCCGCCGGTACTCCTCGGGCGTCATCTCCTTCGCGGGGGAGAATACGGAGACCATCGCGTCGTTGACCCACACGTCTATGGGTCCCAGTTCCTCCTCGACCCTGCCCGCAGCCGCCTCGACCGCCCCGGCGTCGGAGACGTCGGTGGGGATGGAGAGCGCCTTCCCGCCGAGCGCCTCGACGTCGGCCCTGGCGCCTTCGAGTCCCGCCCGACCGCGGGCGAGGAGCCCGACGCGAGCGCCGCGCCTGGCGAACGCCCGGACCGCCGCTCGGCCGA
>JBFLXF010000704.1:0-1686 GCA_040757515.1 Actinomycetota bacterium | reverse complement strand
GCGTCGTTTCTGGTAATCTTGCGCGAGGGGTTCGAGGCCACGCTTCTTGTGGCGATACTTTTGGCCTACATGGCGAAGATGGGTCGTAGGCGGGGCGCGCGGACGGTGTGGGCGGGCGTTGTCGCGGCCGCAGTCCTCTCGCTCGGGGTAGGAGCTGCGTTGTTCGCGACGGCCTCGGGACTGGGCGGAAAGCCCGGCTTGATCTTCAAGGGCGTGGCGATGTGGGTCGCCGTTGGGTTCCTGACCTACATGGTCCTGTGGATGCGCCGCCAGTCGAAGACCGTGGCCGGGGATATCCGGCGCAGCGCGGACGAGGCGCTGGAGAGCGGGGGGCTCTTCGCGCTGGCCTCCCTGAGCTTCGTCATGGTCTTCCGGGAGGGGCTCGAGACCGCCCTATTCATGTTCAGCGTCACCCAGACCTCTACCCCCGTTGCGGTGGCAGCTGGAGGATTCGCCGGGCTGGCGGGCGCCATCGGGCTCGGCTACGCGGTGTATGTCGGCGGCAAGCGGATCAACCTCGGTCTGTTCTTCAAGGTCACGGGCATGCTGCTGCTCATCGTGGCTGCGGGGCTGCTCGCACGCGGGGTCGCCATGTTCGAGATGGCCGGCCTCTTTCCCGCCATCTTCTATCCGCTTTGGGACCTCACCGGCGTCGCGATTCTGACCTCGGGAAGCATAATCGGGCAGTTTTTGACCGCGTTCGTCGGCTGGGACCCCAAGCCAGACCTCATCGAGTTCTCGGCGTGGGCGGTGTACCTGCTCGCCGTGGGCTGGCTGTTCCTGAGAACCCCGGAGAGCAAGAAGCAGGACACGTCGGCCGCGCAGACGATAGGTTGAGAACAGGAGGAAACGGAACTGTGAGATGGAGGCTGGCGATCACGGGCTCGCTGCTGTGCGCCGCGCTTCTTCTGGCGGGATGCGGCAGGGAGATAGTCTCCAACGAGCGGGAGGTAACCGGCGGCGGGACGACCGGTGGCGAGACCACCGTTGGCGCAGGGACCTCTACCGATCCGTCGCTCAAGAGGATCACGGACTCCTACGCGCTCGCGCAATCGGAGATAGAAGAGGCCGGAGGCGAGAAGATGGCCGGCCCGTACCGGATCGGGTATATCGTCGAGCCCGCGGAGGGCTGGTGGGAAGGCGCCCCCGAGAATCCGGAGTGGCGGGATCCCGCGCCGGATGAGACCCATCACATAGAGATACTGCCCTTCGACCCCGAGACCGGGCTCCTGGTCCCGGAGATGGAGGGCACCCTCACGGTCCTAGACGGCTCCGGCAACGAGGTAGATAGCGCTCCCCTCTATCTTTATTATGCGGAGTTCTACCACTACGCCAACAATTTCGAGGTACCCGAGAGCGGCACCTATACCCTGAGGGCCGAGTTGCGGCCGCCGGACTTCAGGCGGCACGGCTCCAAGGACGGAGAAGGAAGAGTCTTCACCGAGCCCGTGACGGTAGAGTTCGAGAGCGTGCGCATAGAGAACGAGGGAGGATGAGCTTGAGGCAAATCGGAAGGATCTGGGCTCTGCTGGCGCTCGCGGCTGCCTTGATCATGGTGGCGGCGGCTTGCGGACAGCCGCCGCCGGAGCAGGGCGAGACCGGGGGAACACCCGGCGGAGAGACGACCGGCGGAGAGACGACCGGCGGAGAGACGACGGCCGAGGAGACCACCTCCGAGCCGCTAAC
>JBFLXF010000703.1:0-1687 GCA_040757515.1 Actinomycetota bacterium | reverse complement strand
CGACGTCCCGGTAGGCACCCAGATCTTCGACGAGGGCGGTCTGCTCGCCGACCTCTCCAGGCCGGGCGAAGAGTTCGTCGTGGCGCGCGGCGGCGAGGGCGGCAGGGGCAACGCCTCCTTCGCTACCTCCACTCGTCAGACACCCGCCTTCCGCGAGCGGGGTCTGCCGGGCGAGGAGAAGGAGATACGCCTGGAGCTCAAGGTTCTCTCCGACGTCGGGCTCGTCGGCCTGCCGAACGCCGGGAAGTCCTCGCTGCTGCGAGCGCTCTCGGCGGCGCGGCCCAGGGTCGGCGCCTACCCGTTCACCACGCTCTCGCCTAAGCTCGGGGTAGTGGACGAGCGTCGCTATAGAGAGCCTTTCGTGGTCGCGGATATACCGGGTCTGATCTCCGGGGCGAGCGAGGGACGGGGGCTGGGAAACCGGTTCTTGAGGCATGTGGCGCGGGCGAGGCTCCTGGCCCTGATCCTGGACGCGAGCGAGAACCCCGAGGAAGCGGAGGCGATCCTGCGAGCTGAACTGCACGCCGCCGGGCTCTCGGACAAGCCGACCGTCACCGCGCTCAACAAGGTCGACCTCCTCGATGACGAGTTGCGCGGTTATCTGCGGGAGGAGTTTCCGGATGCGGTCCAGATCTCTGCCGCGACCGGGGAGGGAGTCGAGGAGTTTCGCGACCTGCTTGAGGCGAAGCTGCGCGAGATCGGAGAATCTATCACCATAGATTCGAGGAGTGAACATCGGGTCTTTCGGCCTGCCTGGAAGGGCTTGCGGGTGGAGAGGGAGGACGGCGTCTACGTCGTCAGCGGCGAAGAGATCGAGCGGTTGGCCATGAAGACCGACTGGGAGAACTCGGAGGGCGTTGAGCATTTCCAGCACGAGCTGGAGCGGCGGGGCGTCATCGCGGCGCTCAGACGTGCCGGGGCGCAGGAAGGAGACGAGGTGAGGATAGGCGAGACGGAGTTCGAGCTCAGGTGAGGGTAGGCATCTTCGGCGGTACCTTCGATCCGGTGCACATGGGGCACATGATCATAGCCGAGCAGGTCATGGACGAGCTGGGGCTTGCGCGCGTGATCTTTGTTCCGAGCGGCATCCCCCCGCATAAGGCCGCCTCCAGCGTGCGCGCCTCCGCCGAAGACCGTTTCGATATGGTACGGGCGGCGGTGGCGGGCAACGAGCGCTTCGAGGTGGACCGGCTGGAGGTGGATGCCGGCAGGCCCATGTACACCGTTGAGACCGTCGCGATACTCAAGGAGCGCATGCCCGGCGAGGAACTCTTCTTTATAACCGGAGCCGACGAGGTCTCCAATCTCCTCGACTGGAAAGACCCGGACCGGCTGCTAGAGGAGGTAGTGATGGTCGCGGCGACGAGACCCGGCTACGACCTCTCGAAGCTGGAGCACCTGGAGGCGGGTTTGAAGAACTTCGACAGGATCTTTCCGGTCGAGTGCACCCGGGTGGATATCTCGGCGACCGGTATCCGGCGGCGGGTACTGCAGGGCAAGACCGTTCGTTACCTGGTCCCCGAGGGAGCGTACAGGATCATCAGGGAGAAGAGGCTCTATGAAGGCGAGCAGAGGCACAAGAAAGGAGCAGGTTTGAGGGAGAGGATCACGTGAGGCGTGAGGAACCGGCCATCAGGGGAGAGAACCCCATGACCGAAGAAGAGGCGCTGACTTACGAGATGGCGAC
>JBFLXF010000702.1:0-1688 GCA_040757515.1 Actinomycetota bacterium | reverse complement strand
CGACGCCCATGACGAAGGAGACGGCGAAGATCTTGCCCCAGAATCGCGCCGACTTGTTGTAGAAGTCGTTGCGCGTCCTCATGTAGATGGTCTTCAGGACGAAGACGAGGAGCGCGAGCCCCATGGTGAACATGGGGAAGAGGTAATGGTAGGTCACGGTGAAGGCGAACTGCAACCTGGAGACCAGCAGCGCGTCTTCCAAAATCTACCTCCCTCGGGGCACGCCCGACACCGTCAACTCGACGCTTCCGCATGGTACATGCCCTTCCGGCACGGCGAAATGATCAATCTTGACCATTCTCGACCGGGCCGACGCTCCGTCTGCGGTCGGCAGAAGAATCGGTGAGGGCCAGACAGGCGCCGAACGGACAGCCCCGACACCGTTCCCGGCGGCCACTACCCTACGAGGGTTCCCAGGCACCTCTAGAGCCCGAAGAAGCGAAGGACGAAATACGGGTGCAAGCGGGTTGGTTCGCCGACTTATCTCCCTGCGGCGTCGCCCCCCGCAGCCTCGCCCGAAGGCGCCTCCACCTCGAAGCAGCAACGGGGCCTCTCGCCGCGGTCGCAGCGCTCGCGGACGGGCACGCCCGCGAGCTCGGCCACCAGGGACTCGGCGATGCGGCACGCCTCGGGATGCCCCTTGACCACGGAGGCCAGTGGGCAGCTGTAGCCCCGGATGAAGAAGCTCCCGTCCCGCTCCTCGAGCTCTACCAACCCACCCAGCTCGTTGAACGCCTCTACGGCAACCTCGAGCCGCTCCGGCAAGCCGTCCGCGGCGGCGATCCGCCCTTCCGCCATGCGACGCCCCACCTTCCTCAACAGGGCTTCGGCTTCCTCGGGGCCCAGACTATCGGAGAGGACGTCCAGCAACCGCTGGAGCACGGGTTCGTAAGCTTTCGGGAACAGATCCTCGGCCTCCGCCGTCAGCTCGTAGACGTAGGCCGGCTTCCCCCCTCCGCTACCACGCCGCTGCAAGCCCCGCTGGCGCACGAGCCCGTCGCGCTCCAGCGTCGCGAGGTGCGCCCGCACGCCGTTGTCCGTCAATCCCAGCGCCCGCGCGAGGTCCTCGACGGTGCGCCCCGTGCGCCTGAGCAGCACGACGATCCGTCCGCGCGTGCTCTCGAAGAACCTCCTGTCCTGGTAAGCCGCCAACCCGCCCCTTCTATTCGCCAGTCTCACTGTAGCAGAGCCAGGAAAATTTCTCAAATATCTTAAATAAATACTTGACTTATTGTTGTTATGTTTGTATCGTGGGTGTGGAAGGAGCGAGAGGGCGCCGCGGGGCGCCGCGGAGAGGAGGAGAGATGGAGAGCAGGGCGAGGCTGTTCGGGCACCCGATACACCCGGTATTGATCCCGTTCCCCTTGGGGTTGCTCACAACGTCGGTGGTCTTCGACGTCGTTTACCTGATCACCGGCGACGGGAAGTGGGCCGGGATCTCCTTCTGGATGATCGCCGCCGGCGTCGTCGGGGGCTTGGCCGCGGCGGTGTTCGGCCTGATCGACTGGCTGGCGATACCTTCCGGCACGCGCGCCAAGAGGGTGGGCCTCTGGCACGGCGCCGTCAACGTGGTGATGGTCGTCCTCTTCGTCGCCAGCTGGCTGCTCCGGGCGGACGCCCCGGACGAGCCGGGGGTCGTCCCCATCGTCCTGTCGTTCCTGGGGGTGGGGCTGGCCTCGCTAGGGGGC
>JBFLXF010000701.1:0-1689 GCA_040757515.1 Actinomycetota bacterium | reverse complement strand
AGGAGCGGATGAAGCAGATGCTCCAGGAGCTGCAGCAGGAGGAGAAGAACATAATCCTCTTCATAGACGAGCTGCACACCATCGTCGGAGCCGGCGGCGCCGAAGGCGCGGTCAATGCCTCGAACATGCTCAAGCCAGCCCTGGCGAGGGGCGAGCTGCAGGTCGTCGGCGCGACCACGCTCGACGAGTATCGCAAGAACATCGAGAAAGACCCGGCCCTCGAGCGGCGCTTCCAGCCCGTTCTGGTGGACGAGCCGACCGTGGACGAGACGGTGGCGATCCTCTTTGGCTTGCGGGACCGCTACGAGGCGCACCACCGCGTCAGGATCTCCGACGAGGCGATCATCGCCGCCGCCCAGCTTGGCGACCGCTACATCACCGACCGCTTCCTGCCGGACAAGGCCATAGATCTGCTTGATGAGGCGGCGGCCGAGGTGCGGCTGCGCTCGACGGTGCCGCCGGTGGATGTGAAGCGCATCGAGGAGGAGATCGCCCAGCTCGAGCGGGAGAAGGAGGACGCCGTCCGGGCCGAGGACTACGAGAAGGCCGCGGGCTTCAAGCAGCGCATCGAGCAGCTCAAGATAGAGCTCGAGGAGCATCAGGAGGGCTGGGCTGAGGGCCGCGAGTCCAACGCCCCCGAGGTGACGCGCGAGGACATCGCCCGCATCCTCGAGGAGTGGACCGGCGTACCCGCGACGAATATCGTCCAGGAGGAGGCCGAGCGCCTCTTGAACCTGGAGGCGGTGCTGCACGAGCGCGTCGTCGGCCAGGAACAGGCCGTGAAGGCGGTCGCCGAGGCGATCCGTCGCGCGAGAGCCGGCATAAAGGACCCGAAGCGCCCGGTCGGCAGCTTCATCTTCCTCGGACCCACGGGCGTCGGCAAGACGGAGCTGGCGCGCACGCTCGCCGAGTACCTCTTCGGCGAGGAGGACGCCATGATCCGCATCGACATGTCCGAGTACCAGGAGAAGCACACGGTCAGCCGGCTCGTGGGCGCCCCTCCGGGCTACGTCGGCTACGAGGAGGCCGGGCAGTTGACTGAGCAGGTCCGTCGGCGGCCGTATAGCGTGGTCCTCTTCGACGAGATCGAGAAGGCCCACCCGGACGTCTTCAATACCCTGCTGCAGGTGCTCGACGATGGGCGCCTGACGGACGCCCAGGGCCGGACGGTCTCCTTCGAGAACACGATCGTCATCATGACCTCGAACGTCGGGAGCCAGCACCTCGTCTCCGATCGGCAGTTCGGTTTCACGGCGAAAGACGGCGTGGACTTCCGGGAGACCGAGCGCCGCGCCAGGGACGCCCTGGAGCGCGCCTTCAGGCCGGAGTTTCTCAACAGGGTAGATGAGATCATCGTCTTCCAGCCCCTCTCCAGGGAGGACGTGCTCTCCATCGTGGAGATCATGCTCAAGAGACTCAACAAGCACCTGGAGAGTCAGAAGGTCTCCATCGAGGTGACGCCCGCAGCGAGGGAGTTCCTCGCCGAGGAGGGCTACGACCCGAAGTTCGGCGCGCGCCCGCTCGCCCGCGCGATCCGGCGCCACATCGAGAACCCTCTGAGTAGCCGCATCATCGAGGGCGAGTTCGGCCCCGGCGACACGGTCGTCGTGGACGTGAGCCAGGACGGCCGCAAGGAACTGACCTTCACCACGAAGGAGCGGGTCCCCCACTAGCCCACAGCACCTCCCA
>JBFLXF010000700.1:0-1691 GCA_040757515.1 Actinomycetota bacterium | reverse complement strand
ACTGGATGGTGGCGTCTATCTGCAGCGGCATCCCCTCCCGGAGCCGGTTGTAGATCACCGAGGCGATTACCGGACGCTCCGCAGAGGTCGCCGCCTCCCGCTCGATGAGCGAGGCCACCGTAACGATCTCGTGCTCACTCAGGTTGAGGCGCTGCCCGGCCTCCTCGAAATCAACGCCCTCCGTCTCGATGAGATACTGCTCTAGCAGACGGTTTACGACCCCGCGAGCGTCCGTCCCTTCTTCGAACTCGTACCTCTTGGGGAAAAGATAGCCTTCTGTGGTCTTCACCGCCGGGTCCTGGAGGAAGGCGTAGCCATAATCGGTGCTGCGGGCGGCGTTCACGAACTCCTGAACTGTGATATCGCTGTGCTTGGCGACCTGCTCAGCGGTCTGCTCTATGGTGAGTCCTTCCGGGATAGTGACGGCGAAGGTGGGCACGGCCTTGCCGCTGGTAAGCTTCTGCATGATCTTCTCGTCGTCCTCGCCCGGCACGAAGGTGTAGCGCCCGGGCTTTATCTCGGCGCTCTCGCCGCTGAGTCGGGCCTCTAGCTTGAAGAGAAAGGCGTTGCCGATGACGCCCTTCTCCTCTAGCTTTTCGGCGACGCTGGAGAGGGTATCGCCCTGCGCCACTTCGATGCGCACCGGCTTGCCGGCCGATTCGTCACCGCCGAGCGCCGCGGAGAAGACGTAGTACAACGCCCCTATCGTGCCGACGATCAGAAGCAACCCCAGCACAAGAGGGCCGGGATTCGAGCGTCGCCTGCGGCGACGTCCCTTGTTGCGCGGCTGCAGCGCGCTCAAGCGTGCCTCCAGTTCCTCCCGGTCGCGCCGCCTGGTCTTGTCGTAACGCCTCAAGATTCCCCCCTCGCATCCAGATACTCCTGCAGCATCCGGGCGGCGGCCAGATGATCCAGACGCCGGCCGCGCCGCCGCTTCTTACCGCCCGGCGCAGCGGCCAACCGCGTCGTGAGACGCTCGTCCCACTCGATAAAGCGCACGCCGGGAAGTTCTCTCCTCAGGGTTTCCAACCGGTCTAAGACCCGGCGCGCCTGAAAGCCCACCTCGCCTCCCAAGGTCTTCGGCATCCCGACGACGATATCGCGCACGTCTTCGCGCCGGACGAGATCCTCTAGATAAGCCGGGAGAGCTTGCGTCTCGATGACCTCCAGAGGACTGGCCAGTACCCTGCCCGGGTCGGAGATCGCAACGCCGGTACGCACCTCACCGATATCGAGAGCAGCGGCCCGTCCCTCCGGTCTTGTCCGCGCGGACAGCAAGGTCAGCCGGCGGAGCCGCCGAGCCTCCTGCTGAGTATCTCCCGGGCCTTCTCGAGGGCTGCGGGGATGGCGTCGAGCCTTCCTCCACCGGCCTGGGCCATCGTGGGCCCGCCGCCCCCTCCGCCGCCGAGCACGCTCGCGACCTCGCGCACGACGTCGCCGGCCTTTATCTTCCGGGAGACCTCCGGGTGTAGGTTGGCGACCATCACTGCCTTGCCGTCGAGGTTAGCGGCCAGAACAACCGCAGCGGGCCCTCCGAGACGGTTCTTGACGTCATCGGAGAGCTGGCGCAATCCCCTCACATCCGCCGCGACGACCTGCCCCGTGACAACCTTGGCCCCATTCACGGAGACGGCCTTCTCTACGAGGGAGCCGACCTCCTCGAGCCCCTTCTTGAGGGTCTGCTCCCTGGC
>JBFLXF010000699.1:0-1700 GCA_040757515.1 Actinomycetota bacterium | reverse complement strand
CGCTCCCCCTTATGTCTCGCGCGGCGCCGCAGCGGAACCCGGCTCTTCTCGCACCCCCTCTTCCACAGGCACGTGAGAGAGCCGCACTATCCGAGCTCGGCGAGGAGCCCCTCGACGTCGAGCGGGCGGGTCACCATCGCCAGACCGCCGTTCCGGTCGCGAGGCCACTCCTCTTTGGGGCGATCGCAGTAGAGTTCGACGCCGTTTCCGTCGGGGTCGCGCAGGTAGATCGCCTCCGAGACCCCATGATCAGAGGCGCCGTCTATGGGGTAACCCGCCTCCAGCAGCCAGCGCAGAGCCCGGGCCAACTCCCGACGTTCCGGGTAGAGGATCGCGAGGTGGTAGAGCCCGGCGGTATTGCGTGGCGCGGGTCGCGCGTTCTTGCTCTGCCAGGTATTCAGTCCGATGTGGTGGTGGTAGCCTCCGGCGGAGAGGAAAACCGCCTCCTCCCCATACCACTGCGTCACCTCGAAACCGAGCAGGTCCCTGTAGAAGCCCAGAGCGCGCTCGATATTGGCGACCTTCAGGTGGACGTGCCCGATGCGGGTGCGCGGATCGACCCGGTGCTGCGTCCTCTCGGTCTCCATGCCCGTATAACCCCTTCTCGCGTTCCGACACGCCGTGATTCTACCTGCCGCGGGCGTTCACGATGACGACCCCGGCGAACACAACTACCGCGCCCGCTACAGAGAGCAGCGTCGGGACCTCCCCGAGCCAGAGCCAGGCGATCACGAACGCCAGCGGCGAGACCAGATACAGGAAGCTCGCCCCGCGCGAGGCCGACAGGCGCGACATCGCGTGCGCGTAGGTGACGTAGGCGACCGCCGTAGGGAAGAGGCCCAGGTAGACCATCGCCAGCGTCGTGGAGGGCGGGGCCGCGGCGACGGCGACGGACAGGCCGGGCAGGAAGACGAGCGCGAAGAAAGTGCCGGCCCAGATCGCGTAGGCGGTGAAGGACAGAGCTCCGTACTTCGTCAGGTAGGGCCTCTGTAGCACCAGATAGACACTCACCGATAGAGCGGAGAGCAGAATCAGGAACGTCCCCGGCGCGAAGCTCAGCCCCTCGCCCTCTCCGGCCCCGATCAGAGCCGCCCCCACGAGGCTCACCACCATTCCTGCCCACCCGAGCGGCCTCAGGCGCTCGCCCAGAAACGCCGTCGCGAGAAGCGCCGTGAAGATCGGGGCTGTGTTGACCAGGAGCGCCGCCGGGCCCGAGCTCACGGTCACCTCCCCGTAATTGAGCGCCACGTGATAGACGGTGAACCCAAGAAACCCGCCGAGGGCGACGGCGGGCAGATCCCGAACTTCGGGCAGCCGCATCCGGACCGCAACGGCATAGACGGCGAGCACCGCCGAGGCGACGAGCAGACGCAGGAGCGCCACCTGACCCGGCGTGTAGGCCGCCAGGCCGGCCCGTATCCCCGGGAAGGCCGAAGCCCAGAAGAGTATGGTGAGGCCGAGCGAGATCGGGACGAAGAGATCCGGCTTCGAGGGCTTCACCGAACTATTCTACACGCCGCGTCCGTCCGCTGGCGTTCGGGCGCGGCGCCCGTCTATACTCCGGAAGAGGCCGAGCTAGAAGGGGAAGCATGAGCACGCAGACGACCGATACCCGCCGCAGGAGCCGCGTCATACTGGAGGGCCGCGACCGGGCCCCCGCCCGCTCCTTCCTCAAGGCGATGGGCTACTCCGACGAGGAC
>JBFLXF010000698.1:0-1702 GCA_040757515.1 Actinomycetota bacterium | reverse complement strand
AGAAGGCGGCGAGCTCCCTCTCGGCGGTGAGCACGCCCGCGGCGTAGGGGGTGATGCCGTACTGCTCGACGAAGCGGGCGCGCATCTCCTCTGGCAGCTCGGGGAGGCGGCTCTTCACCTCGTCCACCCACGCCGGGGTGAGTTCCAGCGGCAGGAGGTCCGGCTCCGGGAAGTAGCGGTAGTCGTGAGCGTACTCCTTGGAGCGGAGCTCGTGGACCTCGTCGTCGGTGGGGTCGTAGTGGAGGGTCGTCTGCTCGACGCGCCCACCGGACTCCAGGATCTCGCGCTGGCGCTCGAGCTCGCGCGCTATGCCGCGCTCGACGAAGCGGAACGAGTTCATGTTCTTGAGCTCCGTCTTGGTCCCGAAGGTGCCGTCGGGGTTGCGCACCGAGACGTTGGCGTCGCAGCGGAGCTGGCCCTTCTCCATGTCCGCCTCCGAGACGCCGATGGCCCGCAGGATGTCCTTGAGGTGGTTGGCGGTGGCGCGGGCGGCTTCAGGCGAGGGAATATCGGGCTCGGTGACTATCTCCATGAGCGGCGTGCCGCCGCGGTTGAAGTCTATGAGCGAACCGACCGAGCCGTGCATCCGGCCCGACTCGCCGACGTGCACGTTCTTGGCGGCGTCCTCTTCGAGGTGCAGGCGAGTGATGCCGACCCGGATCGTCTCGTCGCCGACGGGCACGTCGAGGTAGCCGTTCGTGCAGATCGGCTCGTCGTACTGGGAGATCTGGTACCCCTTCGGGAGGTCGGGGTAGAAGTAGTTCTTGCGCGCGAAGACGGCCCTCTCGGCGACGTCGCAGTTGAGAGCGAGCCCCGCCATCACGCCGAGCTCGACGGCCCGCTCGTTTATGACCGGCAGCGCCCCGGGGTGCCCGAGGCAGACCGGACAGGTGTGGGTGTTGGGCGGGTCCCCGTACGTCACCCGGCACGAGCAGAACATCTTCGTCCTCGTGGACAGGTGGACGTGGAACTCCAGCCCGATGACGGCCTGATAGGTCTTCTTCTCCTGTACTTCCAAGCGTCTGTGCCCCCGCGCCTCTTCCGTACTCTTGCCTGTTATTTCATTCTAGCACCGCGTGAGGGACGGTCTGTCTGGCCCTCCGGTGGTGCTAGAATCGCCTGTACGGGGCGAGAGCTGGGGAAGGAGGACGCCTCTCTGGCCGGAGACAGGCCGCATCTGGTGGTGCTGCGAGGTCCGGGTCTCGGTGACTTCTACGTGCTGGACGGCGAGGACCTCGTGCTGGGCAGCGACCCGTTCCACGCGGACGTGGTGGTGCGGGACATAGAGGTCGAGCCGCGGCACGCAGAGATCTACCTCCGCCAGGGCTCGGGCGAGTACTTCCTGCGGGACCTGGGCTCGGGCGAGGCCGTCGCCGTCAACGGCGAGGCGCTCGCGGAGGAGCGGGCGCTTAGGGAGGGGGACAGGATCTCTTTGGGCGACTCGCTGCTGGAGTTCTCCCGCGACCCGGTGCGCGCCTCCTTCCACGACGCACTCCACCGCCTGGTGAACGAGGACCACCTGACGGGCCTTCTGGCGAAGAACCGCTTCGACGAGGCCTTCGAGCACGCCCTGGAGAGCGCCCGCGCCGAGGGCTTCCCCGTGGGCACCATCATGGCGGACATAGACAACCTCAAGAAGATAAACGACGCCCACGGGCACCTGATGGGCGAGTTCGTGGTCGGCGAGATCGGGCGCCTCATC
>JBFLXF010000697.1:0-1703 GCA_040757515.1 Actinomycetota bacterium | reverse complement strand
CGACTTCGAACTCCTCGGTCCACGAATTCACCATCTTCCGATCCACCGTCTGCGGCATCACGTCCTCCCCTGTAGCTGGAGAGGACACCATGCCAGACAACCGCATTATTTACAACTGTAGTACTAGAGCACAACCTGCGGCGCTTTAGCTGGCGTCAGGCTCGCAGAAAGGTGTTGGCGCACGGGGCCCTTGGCCAGGAGTGGATCAATCGCGGGCGCGGCGACCTGCGCCTGACACGCCGCGGTCTTGAGATGAGGTTCAGAGGCGGCGTCCAGACCATAGACTGGAAGAAGCTCAAGGAGATGATCGAAGCGCGAAGGTCGTAGGGTCGAAGTTTCTCAAAGATCTTCCGCTTCACTCTATGCCCCTCGGGAGCACCCCCTTCCGAGGGATATTTTGTTGTTGCAAAGGTCCCTCGACTTCTCATCCGGCTCTTAAGTTTGCCTTCTATCTTGACGGAGGACGGGGGCACGGAGGTCCCCAAGAGCAAACAGGAGGTAGCGGAAAGTGACGGAGAGCGTCAAGTGGGCGGCGGTGGCCCTGATCGCGCTGACGGGCCTTATCCACCTGGTCGAGGCGCCGGAGTACTTCGCCGAGCACGGCGCCTTCTGGGGTCTGTTGTTCCTGGCGAACGCGGGCGGGGCGGCGGTCGCGGCCTACGGCATCAGCCGCGGGGCGAAGGTCTGGGGCTGGGCTCTCGGCGCACTCGTCGCGGGCGGGGCGTTCGCAGCGTACCTCATCAGCCGCACGGTCGGGCTGCCGGGCCTCCCGGTCGGGGAACTTTTCGAGGCGACCGGGATCGCCTCGCTCCTGATCGAAGGAGCCTTCCTCGTCCTCTTTGCAAAAGCGGTGACCTCCCGCACCACGGTGGCGGCGCGGAGCCCGAGGTAAGGTAGGTGCAGATGCGGGTCCTGGTCTCCTTCAACAGACATCACTACGCATACGGCGATGCCATAGCCCGGGCCATCGGGTGTTGCCGGCCGCACCTCGAAGTCTCGGTCGCCGGGTCGGAGGGGCTCGATGCTGCGGTCTCCCGCGTGCGCCCCGACGTGGTGATCTCGGACCGTCCCAGGAGCGCGTTCGCCGCGGCCACGACCTGGTTCGAGGTCCCCCCGCGGCCGGACGTTGTGTCCAGGATCTGCGTCGGTGGCAGGTCTCGCACGTCGCGAAAACCCCTCGTTCTCCGAGATGCTCTCGGTCGTGGACGAGGCCGAGAGCATCTCCGCCTGACCCGCGCATAACAGAGGCAGCGCCGGAGCGGGTCGGTAGATCACCCTTCCTCGCGCTTCCGCATGGGCGGCCAAAACCCTCGAAGATGATGTCCGCGATAACTCGCAGGGCCGGGAAAGGCCCGCAAGAGAGTACATGGAGCCGGAGATGACGAACCACTCGGTGGGCCTGGATTACGTGACGTTTCACCTGATAAACGGCGGGTGGACGAGCCCGCTGCTCGACGCGCTGATGCCCGCCCTGAGCCGGGCCGGGAACCTCGGTGTGATCTGGCTTATAGCGCTCGGAGCCATAGCCGCCTTCGGCAAGAAGACCGGTCGCAAAATAGCGCTCGCCGGGCTCCTCGCCCTGGCCCTCGGCTTTGCGTCCTCGACGCTCCTCAAAGACCTCACGATGCGCCCGAGACCGTTCCTCACCCTCGATCACGTCCGGCTCCTGGTGAGCGCCCCACACTCCTACGCCTTCCCCTCGG
>JBFLXF010000696.1:0-1706 GCA_040757515.1 Actinomycetota bacterium | reverse complement strand
CCGGCGGGGCACTCGGGGTTGGGGGAGGCGGGGTCGCAGGAGTACGGGCAGCCCGCGACGACCTCTATGGGGGGCAAAAGCCGCGCGAGCGCCCGCACCGCCGTGGACTTCGCCGTGCCCTTCTCGCCGCGCACCAGCACGCCGCCGACCTCCGGGGAGACGGCGTTCAGGAGCAGGGCGAGCTTCAGGTCCTCCTGCCCGACGATCGCCGAGAAGGGATACGGCGCGATCACGTTCTCTCCTCCAGCATCCCCTCGTTCTCCAGGTAGACCTGCTTGAGCGCGGCGAGGTCTTCGGGGTCGGGCTCGGACCAGAGCCCCCGGTCGGCGGCCTCCAGCAGGCGCTCTGCGACGGCGCGCAGCGCCCACGGGTTGGATTCTTGCATGAACTCGCGCACCTCCCCATCCAGCACGTACCTCCTCGTCACCTCGCGGTACATCCAGTCCTCGACCACGTTCGCGGTGGCGTCGTAGCCGAAGAGGTAGTCCACGGTCGCCGAGAGCTCGAAGGCCCCCTTGTAGCCGTGGCGCCGCATGGCCTCGATCCACTTCGGGTTCGCCACCCGGCTGCGGAAGACGCGCCTCGCCTCCTCGGAGAGGTCGCGGGTCTTCGGGCGTGCGGGGTCGGCGGAGTCGCCGATGTAGCTCTTCGGGTTGCGGCCGGTGAGCGCCCGGATCGCGGCGATCATGCCGCCGTGGTACTGGAAGTAGTCGTCGGAGTCGAAGAGGTCGTGCTCGCGGTTGTCCACGTTCTTCACCGCGACCTCGGTGCGCCTGAGGTTGGCCTCCATCGCCTCCCGCGCCTCGACGCCGTCCAGGCCCCTGCCGTAGGCGTAGCCACCCCAGACGGCGTAGACCTCGGCGAGGTCCTCGTCGCTGCGCCAGTTGCGCGCGTCCATGAGCGGCAGGAGGCCCGCCCCGTAGGCGCCGGGCTTCGATCCGAAGATGCGCGTCGTCGCCCGACGCTCGTCGGCGCCCGCGCCGAGCTCCTCGCGTGCGTGCTTTCTGACGAAGTTCGCCTCCCCGGGCTCGTCGAGTGCGGCGACGGCCCGGATAGCGTCGTCCATGAGGGAGATCAGGTTCGGAAAAGCGTCGCGGAAGAAGCCGCTGATCCTGACCGTCACGTCTATCCTGGGCCGCCCGAGCTCCTCGAGCGGCACCACCTCGATGCCCTCGACCCGCAGCGACTCCTCGTTCCAGAGGGGCCGCACGCCGAGAAGGGCGAGCACCTCCGCAACGTCGTCGCCCTGGGTGCGCATCGCCGCCGTGCCCCACGCCACGATCCCGACGGTCTCGGGGTAGCGGCCCTCCTCGTCGAGGTGCCGCCGCAGCAGGTCGTCGGCGAGCCGCCGGCCGACCTCCCACGAGAGCGCGCTCGGCAGCGCCTTCGGGTCCACCGAGTAGAAGTTGCGCCCCGTGGGCAGCACGTTGAGCAGTCCCCGCGTCGGGCTCCCCGACGGCCCCGCCGGGACGTAGCCGCCGTCGAGACCGCGCAGGAGGTTCCCGACCTCATCCGGCGTCCTCGCGAGTCGCGGCACGACCTCCTCGCAGGCGAACCGCAGGGCGCGTACGACCCCCGCGTCGGCAAAACCGAGCACCTCTTCGCAGACCCCCCCGGCGGCCTCCGCCTCCCAGCCGCGGTCCTCCATCGCCGCCAGGAGCGCCCCCTGCGCCTCCTCGAGCCGGTCGAGGAGGTCCGAGGCGGTC
>JBFLXF010000695.1:0-1710 GCA_040757515.1 Actinomycetota bacterium | reverse complement strand
CACCCTCACGCAGCGGCGCAGAGCCACGTCCTTCGGCAACACGGCGCTCGTCTTGTAGGCGATAAGAGCGGGCTCCAGGTCCGTCCGCACCGCGAATGAGACAACCTGACCGCTCGCGTGCACCCCGGCGTCGGTGCGTCCGGCGACGCTCATCTTCACCGGGTGCCTTAGCACGGTCGCCAGCGCCTCGGAGAGCACGCCCTCGACCGTCCGCTGCCCCGGCTGGGCGGCCCACCCGGCGAAGTCCGCGCCGTCGTACTCCACGAGCCCGGCCACCTTCATACGAGAACCCCTCCCGCCACGATCAGGGCCGCAACCACGACGGCGAGGCCGTCGCGGGCGCGGAAGCGCAGTTCGCGGTAGCGGGTCCGGCCCTCGCCGCCCCTGTAGCCACGGCTCTCCATCGCCTCTGCCAGCTCGTCGGCGCGCCGGAACGCGCCCACGGTGAGCGGCACGAGCACCGGCAGCATCGCTCGTGCCCGTCTCACGAGGCCTCCCTCGGAGAAGTCCGCGCCGCGAGCGGCCTGCGCCTCTATCACCTTGCGCGCCTCCTCCTGGAGAGTAGGGATAAAGCGCAGGGCTATAGTCATCATCATCGCGACCTCATGCGCCGGGAAACGCAGCTTCTTGAGGGGCGAGAGCAGGTCCTCCAGGGCATCTGCGAGCGCGACCGGGGGCGTCGTCGCGGTAAGAAGGCCCGCCGCTGAGACGAGCAAGAGTATCCTGAGCGCGAGAAAGAACGCCGTGAGCAGGCCGCCAGCATGCACCTCCAGCACGCCCCACTCAAAGAGCGTTGCCCCCTCGCGGGAGAAAAAGACCTGAAAGACGACGGTCAACGCCACGATGAACGCCACGGGCCTGAGCATGGCCAGAAAGGATCCGGCCGGCACCCCGCTCGCGAGCACGAGCGCCGCGACCGCCACCGAGACGACGAGAAAGCCAGCGATGGAGTCCACGAGGAAGAGCCCGAACACCAGCACCGCCGAGGCCACAATCTTCGCCCGAGGGTCCAGCTCGTGCAGAGGCGACTTCGCCGGATAGAACTGGCCGATGCTCCGTCCCGCCAGCACCGCTAGCCCCCCAACACTCCCCGGAGGGACCGCAGGGTCTCCCGGAAGCGAACGGGCCTGCCGACCTCAACGCCGGCCCCGGCCAGCCGCGCGGCGACACGCACCGTGGCGGGAGCCAGGGACGGGTCGGCGTAGAAGACCTCCGCAGGCGTCCCGGCGGTCTTCACCCTCCCGCGCTCCAGGACACACACGCGGTCGGCGATCTCGGCAACCTCGTCGAGATCGTGCGAGATCAGGACGACCGACGTGCCGGCATCCCGCAACGAGCGCACCACGCCGAGAAGCTCTTCCCGCGTCGCCGGGTCGAGTCCGGCGGTCGGCTCGTCGAGGACGAGCGCCTCCGGTCCCATCGCGAGGACGCCCGCTATGGCGACCCGCCGCTTCTCCCCGCCCGAGAGCGCGAACGGCGACCTCTCCGCCAGGTGCGCGGCGCCAAGCAGTTCCAGCACCTCCCGCGCCCTATCCTTCGCCTCCCCGTCACCTAGCCCCGCCCGGCGCGGAGCAAAGGCGACATCCTCCTCCACGGTAGACGCGAAGAGCGCCGCCTCCGGGAACTGGAAGACCAGCCCGACCCTTCGGCGCAACTCGCTCCTCTTCATGCGGGTCGCGTCCCCGCCGTCCACGAGGACGCGCCCGCTCG
>JBFLXF010000694.1:0-1714 GCA_040757515.1 Actinomycetota bacterium | reverse complement strand
CCAGCTCGCCGGCTCCAGAGCCGATGTCCTCGACGGCGGAGTTCAGACCGCCGCCGACGAGTTCACCCGCCCCCTCGCCTACATCCTCCACAGCCGAGCTCACGCCCTCGACCAGACGCTCGACGATCTGAGGATTGCGGTCTATGGTCGTAAGTACCCGGTCTATGATGGCGGTGACGTTGTCCAGCCTGACCTTCAGGAGCGCCTGCGCCTCGACGCCCTCTATGACGAGCTTTACCCGGCCGAGGTAGGCGTCCACGCCGACGGAGAGCTCCACGAGGTCGAGGACCTTCGCGTAGAGCGAGACCTTCGCGCGCAGGTCGTTGAGTTCGAAATTGATCTCATCTACCTTCACGACCGGCACGTCGAGAAGGACGTCCGGGATCTTGCCGCTCGTCGCATCGTCCTCGCCGTACTGCAGCGTGTAGTCGGCGTACTCTTGCTCCGGTACGGTCCTGTCGCCCGGTATGTTGTTGGCGAAGCGGTACTTCTCCTCTTTCTGGACCGAGGTCCGGGGATCGTTCTTCTCTACCGGCGTGTAGTCCTCATCCCGCGAGCCCGTCTCCCCGGACTCCTGTCCCCGCCGGTCCTGCCGCTCCTCCTGTTGGCCGGAGTCTTGAGCTTTCTGCGAAGTCTGCGCGCCTTCGGATGTCATCCTCTCCCACCTTTGTGGTTTGATACACCTGCAACTTTTTCCCCCTCCACGCGGCATCGTAAACGATGCCAGCAGGAAGCCTCTGTAGATTGGACTCGGCCGTCTATGCCAGGGTTACGCGCGACTTCGTAACTCTCTTGCCTTTTTGGTGGTCTGTCTTGCCAGAACATCCTTGCAGAGGTGCGAAGGTCTTTGAGGAGCTCTCACAGGATGAACTCTCCGGCGCTCTGCTACTGGTCTTTTCGGGGCCTCGCGCACGCCGCAGGGTCCGCCGCGCTGGCGGTGGGTTCGAATCGGACCCATCCCTGCAATCCACATGCCCGCACGCTCGCCGCGACTTGTGGGGAGGGAGCCGTGAGAGCGAGGCGCCCGCCGTGCAAACAGAAACGGAAAACAAGCTCGAGGGTCCGGCGCGCGTCGAGGAAGGTGATCCCGGAGAGATCCACCACGACCCGCCCGCTTCCGGCCAGAGCCTCGTCGATGGTGCGTTCGAGTATCCCTTCGGCGGCGAAGTCGAACTCACCAAGGAATCTCACCACGAGCGCCCCGTCACCCGTCTCGAGTCTCTCTATGCCGTACACGCTCTCCCTTCCTCTTCGCGCGCCCGCCGGTCATCTGTGACTCGGAAAGTTGGACAACGACCGCCAGAGCTCGGTTACGCCGGGTGCGGAGGTGAGATGTGAGAACTCTGGCGAGACACGCCTCGCTCCGCTTTGCTATCTTGGGTCATGGCCACATCCCCGAAGCGATTCGCGGCAACCCCGGCGCGAGGAGCTTCCGATTGAGCCCGAGCGAGCGCGTGCTGGCAGCGCGTGCCTCCCGGGGAGACGTCGGAGCCTTCTCCTCGCTCGTCCGGAAGCACTCGCAGCTCGTGTACCGGGTCTCCGCGCGCATGCTCGGGGTCCAGGAGGCACAGGACGCCAGCCAGGAAGTATGGTTGAGGGTGTGGCGGAACATACACAGGTTCAGGGGGGAGAGCGCGTTCTCCACCTGGCTGTACAAGATCACGGTGAACACTTGCCTCAACTACAGTAAGCGTGAGGCGCGCCGCAGGAGCAG
>JBFLXF010000693.1:0-1715 GCA_040757515.1 Actinomycetota bacterium | reverse complement strand
GGCAAGGAATTGAAGGCGGGGAAGATCGAGGTACAGGGGCTCGAGAAGCCAGTGGAGTGGATGCCAAAGGAGAAGATCCTGCTTCTGGGTCCGCCGCTGGTGATCGATAGGCGCAACGTCGACGACTTCGACTTCTAAGGCGAGAAATCGTGAGCGGACTGGACCGAACGGTGGGCGTGGCGGGGGTTAATCCCTCCTTGCTGGAGGTCCGGGGCGCTTCCAAGAGCTTCGGCGGGGTCCGGGCGCTCTCGGACGTGGACCTCTCGGTGGCCGCGCACAGCGTGCACGCGATAGTCGGGGAGAACGGCGCAGGGAAGTCCACCTTGATGAAGATCCTCTCCGGTGCCCTTCGCCTGGACTCTGGGGAGGTCTTCGTGGACGGTTCTCCGGCGGCCTTGGGATCACCCAAGGAGGCGGCCGAGTTGGGCGTGCAGATCGTCTACCAGGAGCCTTCCCCGTACCTGGAGCTCAGCGTCCTCGAGAACCTGTTCACGGGCAACGAGATGCGCGGACGCCTCGGCGGCATCTCCTGGGGACGGGAGAGGGAGGTCGCCGCGCGCATGCTTAAGGAGGTGGGCCTCCCCGCCTCCCTGCTCGGACGACCCATGCGCCAGCTCTCCCTCGGCGTGCAACAGCTGGTCTTGGTCGCCCGCGCCATCTCGCGCGATCCGAAGATACTCATCCTCGACGAGCCCACAAGCATGCTTAGCCAAGCGGAGACCGACGTGCTCTTCGAGCTTGTCCGGCGATTGAGGGAGGGCGGAACGGCGATCCTCTACATCAGCCACCGTCTCGAGGAGGTGTTCCAGATCGCCGACCGGATGACGGTCCTGCGAGACGGGCGGGTTGCTGGGAACCTCTCGGCCTCCGAGGCAACCGAAGATAAGCTTATCGAACTCATGAGCGGGCGTCGTGTCGAGCGCGGGCTTTACGAGCCGCAGAGAGCGGGCGGCGAAGTGTTCCTGCAGGTACGCAACCTCTCCCGCGTCGGTGCCTACCGTGGCGTCTCGTTCGGCCTGCGGCGGGGCGAGATCTTAGGGGTCTACGGGGTCGTCGGCTCGGGGAGGAGCGAGGTCGCACGGGCCATCTTTGGTGCTGAGCCGGCGGATGAGGGTGAGATACGCCTAGGGGGCACGCCTGTCTCACCCTCTTCGCCTGCGGAAGCCATCCGGATGAACGTCTCCTATCTTGCGGAGGACCGCAGATCCCAGGGCCTGTTCCCCACCCGGTCCGTGAGCGAGAACCTTACCGCCGCCATACTCCGCAGGCTCACCGGCCCGCTGGGACGTATACTCCCGAGGCGGGAGCAGGCCGCAAGCGAGCGCATCATCAGGTCGCTCAGGATCCGCACACCGAGCGGTCGCGTGCCCGTGCTGAACCTCTCCGGCGGCTCGCAGCAGAAGGTTCTGTTCGGGCGCTGGCTGCTGGCCGAACCGCACCTGTTGATGCTCGACGAGCCCACCAGGGGCATAGACGTTGGGACAAAGGCGGAGATCCACCGCCTCATCGTTCAGCGGGCGCGGAAGGCGGGAGACGCCGTGCTGCTCATCTCGAGCGAGTTGACCGAGGTGCTGGCGGTGAGCGACCGCGTAATGGTGATGCGCGAGGGGACCGTGCGCGGGATTCTCCCGAGGGAGAAAGCCACCGAACAGGCAGTCCTCTCCTTGGCGCTCGGGACGGGGAAGGAGAAGACAGCGTGAACGCAGGTGGAGGTT
>JBFLXF010000692.1:0-1720 GCA_040757515.1 Actinomycetota bacterium | reverse complement strand
GCCTCTCGGAGCCGCCGACGAGGTCGGCGCTGGCGACGCCCTCGACGTCTTCGATGAGGGGTATGGCCTCGTCGCGGGCGTAGTCGGTGACGGAGGTGAGGTCGCCGTTCTTTGCAGAGAGGGAGACGCTCATGACCGGGAACCCGGAGGCTGACTGGCGCGCCACCTCGGGCTCCTCGGCCCCTTCGGGCAGCTCCATGCCGTCGAGGGCGGCGTTGATCTCAGCCTCCGCCTCCTCGGTGTCCACGTCGAGCCCGAGCTCCACGACCACGACCGAGAACCCTTGCGCGGAGGTGGATCGGATGTCTTCGATCCCTTCGATGCTCTCGACGGCGCTCTCGATAGGTTGGGTCACCTGCTCGTCCACCACGTCGGGGCCTGCGCCGGGGACGGGGGTGGAGACGGTGATGATGGGGAACTCTATGTCCGGCAAGAGCTCCTGGTTCAATCGCGTGGTGGCGTAGACGCCGCCGGCTATGAGGATCGCGGTCGCCAGAAAGACCACGGAGCGGTTCTTGAGGCACCACCGGACTATCGCCTGCACTAGTTCTCCTCTCCGGGCATCTCGCCGAGCGCCTCGGTTATCGCCTTAAGCCCCTTGAGGAAGGCGAGCGCCTCCTTATCGTTCAACCCGTCGAGCGCGGCGTTCAGTTGCCGGCGACGGACGCCCATGATCTTGCGCGCCACCTCGTGCATCCCAGGGACGTAGTCCACGAGATGCACCCGGCGGTCGGCGGGGTCCGGACGCCGGTGAACCATCCCATGCTCCTCCAGCCGATCAACGAGCTGGGTCGCAGCCGGCCGCGAGACGCCTAAAGAGTCGGCGATCTGGCCCACCGAACGCGGCCCCCGCGCAAGCGCTATGAGCACCTGGATATGCCCCGGCGAAACCTGGACCCCCACCGGCAGCCCGCGGCGCGAGATCTCCCCCCGCAACTCCTCTTCCATCTCCAGCGGTACCGGTCGCCCCAGCTCGCGCCCCAACGCCGGCAAGAGGATCAAGACCTCGTCTACCAACCGCTCCCTATCCACCTAACTCTCCAGCCGTTTAACGTTTATTTAAGCTGCTTACTTAATCGGCTTAATTGTTCATGTGGATAGGGGAATGTCAAGGAGAAACCTCGGCGCGCTGTTTTACGAGGGCTTACCTCTGCCCGGTCTCGAAGGAGAGGTCTCGTGCGCCGAGGAAGGCGGCGACCTCCCTGAATCGCTTGGCGATGACCCTCTCCAGCGTAGCGGCGGGGCGCTCGAAGAGCTTGAGCCTGATCACCAAGCGCCTGCCGGAGAAGCGCGGCTCCCAGACCCCCGCCGCTACGCCGTCCACGAGCACGGCGCCGCGCCCGTCGCCACGGAAGTCGTAGAGATGGTCCTGCACGTCGGGGTGTACGAGGCGGTGGCGTCCGTCGGGCGCGTAGCCCATCGTGTAGCAGTCCCACTTCGGGAGCAGGTCCACGCTCCCACGCGCCACGGTACCGGTGGTCTCGAAGTCCCGGAGGTCGGCGGCGGGGAGCATGTAGCCGTCGTCGAGCGCGACTGTCTGAACGCGCTCCAGGGCGGCGGAGGCGCGTTCTCGGGAGACGCCCGTCCACCACACTTACCATTGCCAGAGACTTCCACCCTTGATAAACTGTTTTTACAGTGAAATATTTTTACTATCGAAGTAAATAGGTTTCAATGTCGGGAGTGAAGAGCATCGGGCGGCTGGTGCGCGAGCATGCCG
>JBFLXF010000691.1:0-1726 GCA_040757515.1 Actinomycetota bacterium | reverse complement strand
ACCGACCGTCCCCGAGGCTCCGGAGAGGGAGGTTGCGGGCGCCGAAGCGGCGCAGGACCGCGACCGGCCTCAGAAGGATGTCGAGGCCATCCGGCCCGAGCCGAGAAAGGCTTACGACGACCGCTCCAGGATGCACGCCGACGGCTGTCTGGTGGAACGTCTCGAAACCAGGTCTCCCGAGTGCGTCTACGGTGACCCGAACTCCGACACCACCGTCGTTCTCTTCGGCGACTCACACGCGATGCAGCACTTCCCCGCGCTTGAGGCCCTAGCCCGCGAACGCGGCTGGCGACTCGTCGGGCTGACCAAGGGCGCGTGCCCGCCCGCCGAGGTGCTCACCCACGAGCGATCCCTTGGACGGGAGTACCGCGAGTGCGTCGAGTGGCGGGAGCGGACCCTCGAAAGGATCGCGCGCGAGAAACCCGACATGATCGTCACCAGCAGCCTCGCCACCTACAGGGTAATAAAGAACGGAGAGCCCCTCGACCGCAGGGAGAGCGCGAAAGAGCTGGAGAAGGGCTACGCCTCCACGCTCGATAAGCTCCGCCGGACAGGAGCCAAAGTCGTGGTGGTTAGGGACGTACCGCACCCCGACAGGGACGTGCCCGACTGTGTCTCGCGTTTCCCCGACCGCCTGGACGAGTGCGCGCTCGCCCGCGGCAAGGCCCTCGGCTACCATCCGCTCAACGTCCGCGCCGCGGAGGCGTTCAGCGACGTGGAGCTTCTCGACCTCACCCCCGTTCTGTGCGGCGAAAAGAAGTGCCCGGCGGTCATCGGGGACGTACTCGTGTATCGCAACGGCGCCCACATCACGGCGACCTTCTCGCGAACGCTCGCGCCCTGGTTCGGCAAGCACCTGCAGGAGCCGGCCAGGTCGTAACAAGGAGCGAGCTCTGCCGAGCGGCGGAGTGAATCATCATGCACTCCAACCCTCGAATAGGCGCCGCCGTTCCGCTACACCGGAACACCGCGCAGCCTAAAACAGCCCGCCTCCGGGTTTCTCTCCCCTGCGCAGCCTGTTCGCGGCGTTGTGGGCCTGCCGTATGGGCTCCGGCAGGCGGTACCTCGTGCAGCAGGCCAGCACTAACTCCACGGCGCTTCCCAGATCTATCCCGTTCCCCACCGAGACATAGACGGGCGAGACCCGGTCCCTGGTGCGCACCACCTTCCCGACGACCTCTCCCCGATGCACAAGGTCGGCGGCGCTGCCCTTCTCCGGCCCCGGCTCGTCATGGGTGCCGGTGAGCCGGGTCTTGGCGCAGCCTACGGTGGGCACGTCGAGAAAGAGCCCGAGGTGCGAGGCGAGGCCCATGCGCCGGGGGTGCGAGAGACCGTGCGCGTCGCAGATGAGGGCGTCCACCTCGCTCTCCACCTGCCTGAGGGCACCCACCACAGACGGTATCTCGCGGAAGGCGAGAAGGCCCGGAACGTAAGGGAACTCCAGCGGCGCCTCGTAACCGCGCACCTCTACGACCGAGAGCCCGGGAAAGCCGAGAACCACAACCGTGGCATAGGCCCGGTCGCCCTCCGTGGAGACGTCCGCGCCGGCCACGTAGCGGACCGAGCCGAGGTCCAGCGCCGGCCCGGCCACCACGCGCCCGGAGAGCTCCTCCTGCAGCCGCCGCGCCTCGGCGACGGACAGGTCCAGCCTGTGGAGCCTCCCTACCTTCAAACCAGCACACCCCCGCAGAGACAGACTTCCCGGAAAACCCCCCGGAAAAGACCG
>JBFLXF010000690.1:0-1727 GCA_040757515.1 Actinomycetota bacterium | reverse complement strand
CCTCGGTCGTTACGAGGGCGGTTCGTGCGCCGCGCCGCTCCAGCAGGGCGTTCGTGGCCACCGTCATCCCGTGGGCCAGCGCCGCCACCGCTCTTGCCTCGATCCCTGCGGCCTCCACTGCGTTCATCACGCCCACCGACTGGTCGCGCGGGGTGGAGGGGACCTTCGCGGTGACTACGTCGCCGCCGCCCAGAGCCACGAGATCGGTGAAGGTCCCGCCGACGTCTATGCCGAGCCGCAGGTTCGCCATCTAGAGCACCCCAAAGGCGCTCAGGATCAGGCGCACGCCTATAAACGTGGCGACGAGGACGACGAGCCCGCCGAGGATGTTTCCTGCGATGCCGTTACGGTATCTGCCTAGAAGGTCACCCCGGTTCATCACGATAAGGAGGAAGACCGCGACAATCGGCAACAGGACGCCGTTTGCGGCCTGGGCGAAGACTATGGCGGCGACCGGGCTCGTCCCGAGGACCGCAAAGATGAGACCGATGGCGAGCACCGCCATCCACACCGCCCTGAACCTCCAGCCCGCGAGGCTGCGCTCCCAGCCCAAGGCGCCCGAGGTCGCGTAGGCCGCGGCGAGCGGCGCCGTGATGGCGCTCGTCATCCCGGCAGCGAAGAGCCCGGCGGCGAAGAAGTACTTGGCGAGCGGTCCCAGCAGCGGCTCGAGCTGGGTGGCCATCTGGCCGGCGTCTGATATCTCGATGCCCCGCTCGAAGAAGGCGGCGGCCGCGGTCGCGACGATGGCGAGCGTGATTATCCCACCGAGCACGATGGAGGCGGTCGTGTCGAATCTGGACTCGGAGAGCGCCCGGTCGGTGGGCACCGACTCGGGCCACTTCTCCTGCACGCTGCTGGCGTGCAGGAACAGGTTGTACGGGACGACCGTCGTCCCGATCAGGGCGGCGACCGTGAGGAGTGACCCCTCGGGGATGCCCGGAGCGAAGGTGCCCGCCACGACGTTTCCGATATCCGAGGGACGCAGCACCAGGATCGCCGTCAGCAAGAACACGACGCTCATCAGGACCACCAGCGCCACCAGCGCCCGCTCGACGACCCTGTACGCTCCAGAGAAGAGAAGCGCGAACGCCGCCAACCCCACGACCACGGCCCAGACCTGGGTGGGCAGCCCGATCAGGGCCTCCAGCCCGAGCGCCGCGCCGGTTATGTTGCCGGTCTCGAAGGCGGCGTTACCGAAGGCTATCGCGGCGACGACGAGCACCACGGCGAGCGCCTTGAAGAGCGGGTTAGCGAACGTGGTGCGCAGCGCCTCCCCGAGCCCCTCCCGGCTCACCACGCCGAGCCGGGCGCTCATCTCCTGCAGGACTATCGTTGCGAAGATGGAGAACGCCAACGCCCACATCAGAGCGTAGCCGGTGCTCGCCCCGGTCACACTCGCCGTTGTTACCGTTCCCGGGCCGATAAACGCCGCCGTCACCAGCAGGCCGGGTCCCAGGTTCCTCAGCCGCTTGAGCATCCTCCCCCTAGACCTCGTACTCCGCGTTCCTGCGGTCGGTGACGAACATGTGGCCGGGACTGTGCGTGATCATGAGCGGTGGTCTCGCCCGTCTCGCCACCGCCTGCGGCGTCACCCCGCACGCCCAGAAGATGGGGATCTCATTCTCTCTGATCTCTATCGCCTCCCCGAACTCCGGCTCGCCGAGAGCCCGCACCCCGAGCCCGTCCGGATCTCCGACCCAGACCGGAGCCCCGTGCATCATCGGGTA
>JBFLXF010000689.1:0-1731 GCA_040757515.1 Actinomycetota bacterium | reverse complement strand
ACCCTTTGGGGTGCTCTGGAGCGCGCATTCTGACGACGCTGGTGCATGAGATGAAGCGCAGAGAAGAGGTGCGCTACGGGCTTGCCACCATGTGCATAGGGGTGGGGCAGGGCATCGCCATGGTCGTCGAGAGGGGCGACTGAGCCTCCCGGCGCCTCCCTTCGGTTTGTAGGACCCTCACGACCTGACAGCCGCCCGGAACGAGGCCGGGCGACCGAGCCCCGGCGTCGCCAAAAGATATACGTATATCGTATGTAAAAACCAACTAAATGATATTGGATATATAGAAACGGGCCAGGGATAATGGGGTTGCGGTTCCTTCCAGGGAAAGGAGAGGAGTAGTGGAGAGGATAGAGGCGAAGATCGGGGGGGAGGACATCCATCCGCCGACCTCGATCCGCAAGGTGGCTCTCGCGAGCTTCATAGGGTCTACAGTCGAGTGGTACGACTTCTTCATCTACGGGACGGCCACCGCGCTGGTCTTCGGCCAGCTCTTTTTCCCGAGCGCGAACCCGCTCGCCAGCACGCTGGCCGCCTTCGCGACGTTCGGGGTCGGGTTCTTGTTCAGGCCGCTCGGGGGTGCGTTCTTCGGGCACTTCGGGGACAAGGTCGGCCGCAAGTCGATGCTGGTCATCACGCTGCTGACTATGGGTACGGCGACCGTGCTCATCGGGTTCCTGCCGACGTACGCGCAGGTGGGGATACTCGCGCCCATCTTGCTCGTGATCTTGCGGGCCATACAGGGCTTCACGGTGGGCGGTGAGTGGGCCGGTGCGTCGCTCATGGTCGTCGAGCACGCCCCGCCGGGGCGCAGGGGCTTCTTCGGGGCCTTCCCCCAGATCGGGCCGTCGGCCGGGACGTTGCTCTCGGCGGGCGTCTTCGCCATCGTCTCCGCGTTGCCCGAGGAGCAGTTTCTGGCCTGGGGCTGGCGGGTGCCGTTCCTCCTGAGCGCGGTCGTCGTGGCGGTCGGGCTCTTTATCCGGCTCAGGATCGCCGAGTCGCCGGTCTTCGAGCAGGTCAAGGAGACCCGCACCGAGGCGCGGGCGCCGATACTGGACGTCTTCCGCACCAACGCCAGGAACATCTTCCTCATAATGGGTATGCGTCTGGCGATAAACACCGTCTACTACGGCGCCACCGTCTTCGCCCTCTCCTACGCCACCGAGCAGCTCGGCATCGCCAACGCGACGATGTTGACGGCCATCCTGGTCACCGCGGCGCTCGGTTTCATCACCAAGCCGCTCTACGGCGCGCTCTCGGACAGGATCGGGCGTCGGCCGATCTACTTCTCGGGTTCGGTCATCGGGGCTCTTATAGCCTTCCCGTTCTTCTGGGCGCTGGAGAGTCGGTCGGTGATCCTGATCTTCCTCGCCTACTTCGTCGCCATCAACATCGCCCACAACCTGAACGACTCGATAGAGTCCTCGTTCTTCTCCGAGCTGTTCGGCACGCGGGTCCGCTACAGCGGCGCGGCGATCGGTCACCAGCTCGGCGGGGCCATCACAGGCTTCACCCCGCTTATCGCGGCGGCGCTGCTCCCGCTGGGCGGTTGGCCCCTGGTCGCCACCTACTTCGTGGTGGCCTGCCTCGTCTCGGCGGTCTGCGTCGTCCTGGCCTCCGAGACGTTCCGCAAGGATATAGCCGAGGCGGATCCCGCAGAGCTCCAGGTCGCCGTGGAGCCGAGGGTCCGGTAGGGGAACGTGGAGCGGCCCGGACGAGGACCGGGCCGCT
>JBFLXF010000688.1:0-1736 GCA_040757515.1 Actinomycetota bacterium | reverse complement strand
CGATGATCCCCGTGGCGTCCAGAAAACGCGTCGTAAACAGCGTGACGACAAGCGCCCCGATGCCCAGAGCGCCCGCCTCCAGGGCAGCGGTCTGGGCGATGGCGTTCTGGATCGAGTCGGCGATCTTTCGCCCCTCTACCTCGCGGTCGTAGCCCTCTACCACCTCGGCGGCGTTGCCCCCGACCGAGCGCAGCAACCGCTCGCGGTTGTACTCGAAGCCATCGCCGACCTCCCCGATCATGTGCTCGCCATAGCTCGCCTGCCGGCGGCGCTCGACGTAGCCCACGATGTCCCGCCACTGCTTGAGGTTGCGGTCCACCGTCCAGTCTATGAGCTCCTGCAGCCGCTCGTCTATCCGCTTCCCGGTGTCGGCTACCACCTCGCGCTCGAAGCGCTCCCTTATCCTCTCCTGCCGCAAGAGCTCGGGGATGTTGCGGAGGCGCACGTTCTCCTCGAACCACTCGTCGCCCCGCTCGTTGAGAGCGTGGACCAGGTTCTCTATCTCCGCCAGCCGCGCCTCGAAGTCCCGCTCCATGTCCTCCCGGAAGAGCTCGAGCTGCGCCTCCACGTTCTCGGAGGTCTTGAAGTCGTCCTCAAGGAGTGTCAGCCTCTCGTCCACCGCCGCCCCGTAGCGCCGGACCAGCTCCTCGACCACCCCGAGCGGGCTCTCGAGCTTCAGGCGCACCCGCCCCTCCTCGTCGAGGAGGCCGTGGACGTAGCCCTCCAGCTCCGCGAAGCCGCTCGCCCCGAGCAGCGCCCGACGCTCCATCTCGCTCGCCGCCGCCTTCGCCTTGCGCGCCAGCGCCGCGGAGACGAAGAAGACAGGAGGCGTGAGGCCCAAAGCCGCGCGCAGCCCGTTCTCGACGAAGGAGCGGACCTGTTCCACGCTCTCCTCGCCGGAGAGGAGGTCGGCCTTGTTCACGACGAGGAGTATCTTCTTGCCCCAGTCCCGTATCAGCTCCAGGTAACCGCGTTCGCTCTCGGTGAGCGGCCGGTCGGCGGAGGTCACGAAGAGCACCAGGTCGCTCCGGGGCACGAAGCCACGCGAGAGCTCCTCGTGGCGGCGGATGATCGCGTTCGTCCCCGGCGTATCCACGATGGCGACCTCCCTCAAGAACTCGCTCGGGTACGCCTTCTCCAGCACCCCGTCCCGCCGCTCCCTCGCCGACGGCTCCTCGCCGTAGTGCATAAGGGTTATGCGGTCCGTCGTCGGCGTTACGCCCTCCCGGGAGACCTCCGCCCCGAGCAAGGCGTTGATGAACGCCGACTTGCCGGAGTTGAACTCGCCCACGACGACGAGCAGGAACAGCTCCTCGAGGTCGGAGAGGGCACGCCGGACGAGCTCCGCATCCTCGCGCGGCGCCCCGAAGTCCCCGAGGAAACCGATGAGATCCTCGAGAAGCGCCTTCTCCCTGTCGAGCAGAGCCTTCCGGCGCTCGTCGAGTACCCGCACTACCGCACCATCCGCCGCATGAAGGGATTATAGACGCCGGGCCGGGTTTGGCGTGCGGCGCCGGAAGGTAGTAAAACGCGGGCGCATACAGGATAAGTATGGATCGGAGGTAGCATGCACTACAGGAGGCTCGGCAAGACGGGGCTCGAGGTCTCGGAGGTCGGCTACGGGGCGTGGGGCATCGGAAAGACGATGTGGATCGGGGCGGAGGACGACGAGTCGTTGCGCGCCCTCAACCGCGCCATAGACCTCGGCCTGAACTTCATAGACACAGCTTTAGGCT
>JBFLXF010000687.1:0-1740 GCA_040757515.1 Actinomycetota bacterium | reverse complement strand
GTATGGACTCGTCCGGCCCCACGATCGTCCTGCTCCCCTGGGCCCGCGCGGTCTCCGCATGCACGACTACCAGCAACAAAACGGCGATCAAGAGCGAGAAGACCATGCCCCCCCATAGCCTACTGACTCGGATGGATCTCGATATATGCATCAAAGCGTTCTCCTCTCGCTACACTCCCCGTACGAGAGGAATGGTGCCGCCATACGCCCCGGGGCGTATCATACAAACGCACCATTTGTGCCTAGCTCAAACTGGAGCCGGAAAGGGGGCACAGATCGGCGCCGGGGGCTAACCTCCGGCGCGTCTTCCCCTGTTCCCGAAGAGAGTCTGGCGGACCTCCTCGTCCATCTCCCTGTTCAGGGCGCGGCGCAGCTCCCTGCCGACCTCCAGGCCGCGCCGCACGGCGGGCCGGGAGCCCACCTGCTCAAACCAGCGGGCCAGATTCGGGTAGTCATCCATGCTCTGACCCTGGTCCTCGTGAGAGACGAGCCAGGGGTAGATCGCGATGTCCGCTATCGTGTACTCCCCGGAGGCGAAGTACTCGGCCTCTGAGAGCCGCCGGTCCATGACTTCGTAGAGGCGAGCGGCCTCGTTCGTGTAGCGCTCGATAGCGTAGGGGATCTCCTCGGGAGCATACTTGCGGAAGTGGTGGGCCTGGCCGAGCATCGGACCGACCGAACCCATCTGGAACATCAGCCACTGCAAGACCTCGTAGCGAGCGCGAGGCGAGGCTGGCAGGAAGCGACCCGTCTTCTCGGAGAGGTAGATCAGGATCGCCCCCGACTCGAAGACGCTTATCGGCTCGCCGCCCGGTCCCTCCGGGTCCACGATCGCCGGCATCTTGTTGTTAGGGCTTATCTTGAGAAACTCCGGATCGAACTGGTCGCCCGCCGTGATGTCTACCGGCACAACGTTGTATGGCAGACCACTCTCTTCGAGAAAAATAGAGATCTTCCAGCCATTCGGAGTCGGCCAGTAGTAGAGGTCTATGGGCTTCGCCATCTATCCCTCCCGGTTCGCATCAATGTCCTGTCAGAGGCTATCAGATTCCCGCCGCGCCCTCGACGTACAGCGTTGCCGGTCGCGTGTAGCCCTCGCGCCGCACCCGCTCCAGAAGCGCCGAGCGCCGCCTGCGCAACTGCTCCCGCTTCGCCCCAATCAGTGACCTCATCTCCTCAGGCTCATCCCCGGCGAGCACCAGCCGACCGAGGTGCCGTATCTCAACCGGCGGCAGGACGCGCCACCGCACGTCCGAGAGCACCCCTTCATGCAGCGAAACCAACCTCTCCGGAGGACCGATGCCATAGAGCCTCACCCCGAAGACCTCCCTCGCCAGCGCCGCCTCCAGCGCCTCGTCGTCCAGCTGAGCAGCGGGTACGCACTCTACGAAGTCGCTCGTCGCCACCCTGCCACCGGGAACGACAACCGAAGCGAGCGCGGCGAGCGCGTCGGCGGCGCTCCGCTCGCGCACGTCCAGCTCGTGAAAGAGGCCGCCGGAGTAGACGAGGTCGAAGGAGCCGCAGACAAACGGCGGCTCGAAGACGCTGCCCGAAACGAGGCGCACCGGAGCCGCGTGCTCCGCGCCGTCCAGAAGCTCGCGCGCCGCTTCGATCCTCTCCTCGTCCAGCTCCAGTGCGGTAACGGAGCCGCCAGCGCCGACCCTCTCCGCAAGCCCCTCGATCCAGAGCGGCGAGGAGCCGCCGGCGTAGAGGACGTCGAGACCGCGGATATCTCCGAGC
>JBFLXF010000686.1:0-1747 GCA_040757515.1 Actinomycetota bacterium | reverse complement strand
GGTCGTCGGACATGAGGGCCACGTCGGCGGTCTCTAAGGCCACGTCCGAGCCGGCAGCCCCCATGGCGATGCCGACCGTGGAGTTGGCCATCGCGGGGGCGTCGTTGACGCCGTCGCCGACCATGGCCACCTGCTTCTCCCGCTCGCGCAGTTTCTTTATGGCGCCGACCTTGTCCTCCGGGAGCAGGTCGCCCCACGCCTCGTCGATCCCGACCTTCTCCGCCACGGCCTCGGCCACGCGCTGGTTGTCGCCGGAGATCATGATCATGCGCCGCAGGCCCACCTCCCGCAGGCGCTTTATGGTCTCGGCCGCCGCCTCGCGCGGCGTATCCATGAGCCCGAGGACGCCCAGGTACTCATCGCCCCGCCGCACGATCATAGTGGTGCGCCCGTCCTCTTCGAGCCTCCTTACGGTCTTTCGAACCTCCTCCGGCAGCCCCGGTCCTTTTATCTCGTCGAAGAGGGCGTCCTTGCCCACGTAGACCGACTCCCCGTCGAGGCGCGCCCGGACGCCCCGGCCGGTGATGCTCTCCATGCCCACGGCCTCCGGGACCCTGCGCCCGTCGAGCCTCTGTGTGCCGTCGCGCACCACGGCGGCGGCGAGCGGATGATCGCTGAGCTTCTCCACGGCCACGGCGGCCCGCAGGAGCTCCTCCTCGCCCGCGCCGTCGGCGGGTATTACGTCTACCAGGCGAGGCTTACCCTCGGTGAGCGTGCCGGTCTTGTCGAAGGCGATGGCGGTGAGCGTGCCGAGGTTCTCTAAGGGGCCGCCGCCCTTGACGAGCACGCCGCCCCTGCCGGCGCGCGCGACGGCCGAGAGCACGGCGCTCGGGGTGGAGATCGCCAGGGCGCACGGGCTCGCCGCCACCAGCACGGCCATCGCCCGGTAGAACGAGTCGCCGAAGGGCTCGCCCGTAACCAGCGGCGAGAGGAGCAGCAGCACGACCAGGACGAGCACCGACGGGACGAAGTACCGCTCGAACTTGTCCGTGAAGCGCTGGGTGGGCGACTTCTGGGTCTCGGCCTCGCTGACGAGCTGCACCACCCGCGCCAGCGTGTTGTCCTCCGCCCGCTTGAGCACCATCACCTCCAGCGAGCCGCTACCGTTGATGGTGCCGGCGAAGACGCGGTGCGCGGCGTCGAGCTTCTCCGGGGATTCCATCGCCGCCTCCGGGTCGTCCACGGACTGCTTGTCCACCGGGATGCTCTCGCCCGTTACCGGGGACTGGTCCACGCTGCTCTCACCGGCCACCACGAACCCGTCGGCCGGGATGCGCTCGTCGGGCTTGACTATCACCGTGTCGCCGACCTCAAGTTCCTCTACCGGCACCTCTTCCTGCTCGCCGTCGCGCTTGCGCAGGGCCGTCTTGGGGGCCAGTTCCGCGAGCGCCTGGATGGCCCTCCTGGCCCGGCCCATCGCGTAGTGCTCCAGGGAGTGCCCCAGAGAGAAGAGGAAGAGCAGCAGGGCGCCCTCCGGCCACTCGCCGAGGATGGCGGCGCCCGTGGCGGCGACGAGCATGAGGGAGTCGATCTCGAACCGCCCGGCCCTGACACTGTCCACCGCCTCGCGCAAGGTGTAGAACCCGCCGAAGAAGTACGCGGCGAAGTAGAAGCCCAAAGGCACCCACTGCGTCACGTCCGCGAACACCGAGATGAGGAAGCCGATCACCAGGGTGGCGCCGGAGAGGATCGCGAAGATCAGCTCCGTGTTCTCGCCGAAGACGCCGCCGTGAGAGTGGCCGTGCTC
>JBFLXF010000685.1:0-1756 GCA_040757515.1 Actinomycetota bacterium | reverse complement strand
CCCGACCCTGTCGTGGAGAAGGAGGGGAGCGCCCTCCGTCTCGCGCGCCCGGAGAAATCCATCGGCCGGATGGCCGCTTTCCACGGCAACTTCGGCGTGCTCCTTAAGGCGTGGAACTACATCAAGATGCACGGCCCTGAACTGGAAGACGTCACGAATATGGCCGTCCTCAACGCCAACTACGTCCGGGCGAGGCTGCGGGGCACCTACCGCGTCCCCTACGACGGGCTCTGCAAGCACGAGGTCGTCGTGCAGCCGCCCCCAGGCAAAAAGGCGCTCGACATCGCCAAGGGTCTCATAGACCACGGCTACCACCCGCCCACGATCTACTTCCCCCTCGTCGTCAAGGAGGCGATGCTCATCGAGCCGACAGAGTCGGAGTCCAAAGAGACCCTCGACGACTTCGTGGGCGCGATGCTGGAGCTCGCCGAGACCGCCCCTGACGAGCTCGAAGAGGCCCCCACCCACGCCCCGACCCGACGCCTGGACGAGGCCCGCGCCGCCCGCCAGCTGAAGGCGAGGTGGTAGCGGGATGGCCGATCTGAGACGCACCCCGCTCTACGACGAGCACAAGAAGCTCGGCGCCCGGCTCGTGGACTTCGCGGGCTGGGAGATGCCGGTGCAGTACGCAGGGATAAAGGCCGAGCACGAAGCGGTGCGCAACCACGCGGGCCTCTTCGACGTCTCGCATATGGGCGAAGTGGTCTTCCGCGGCCCGGATGCCGAGAGAGCCGTCCAGCGCCTCGTCACCCGCGACGTCTCCCGGCTCGCGGAGGGACAGGCCGGCTACGCCGCCGTCTGCTACCCGGACGGCGGTACCGTGGACGACGTGCTCGTCTACAGGCGCCCCGAGGACTTCCTCGTGGTCGTCAACGCCGCCAACCGCGAGAAGGACCTGGCCCACTTCCGGGAGAATACCTCCGATCTTGACGCGGAGATAACTGACGAATCGGACGACTGGGCGCTTTTGGCCCTGCAGGGACCAGAGGCGGCGAACCTGCTGCAGCGTTTTACACAGACCGATCTCGCCAGCCTCAAGTACTACCGCTTCGTGGAGGGGGAGGTGGAGGGTGCGCCCGCGATCATCTCCCGCACCGGTTACACCGGAGAGGACGGCTTCGAGCTGTACGTGAGGCCGGACGACGCCCCGCGTCTCTGGCGCTCGCTCGTGGATGCCGGCGCAACCCCGGCGGGACTCGGAGCGCGCGACACCCTGCGCCTTGAGGCCGGCATGTGCCTCTACGGAAACGAGCTGGATGCAGAGACTACGCCTCTCGAGGCGGGCATCGGCTTCGCCGTGCACCTGGACAAAGATGAGGAGTTCATCGGGCAGGAATCGCTGCGGTTGGAGAAGGAGGAGGGGCTCAGAAGGAAGCTCGTCGGTTTCAGGCTGGAGGGCAGGGGTATCCCGCGTCATGGCTATCCCGTGACAGTGGGCGGCGAAGAGGTCGGCCGCGTGACGAGCGGGACGCTCTCGCCAACCCTGGGCGAACCGATAGGGCTTGCGCTGGTGGCCCCGGGAGTGGAAGATGCCTTCGAGGTCGTGATCCGGGATCGGCCCATCGAAGCCCGGACCGTGCCGCTGCCGTTCTACAGGCGCGAAAGACGATAGCAGGACGAGAGGGAAGGGGAGACGTTGAGCATACCCGAGGATCTGCGCTACACCAGGAGCCACGAGTGGGTCCGGACAGAGGGTGAGACCGTCACGATCGGCATAACCGATCACGCCCAGGAAGAGCTCGGCGATGTCGTCTTC
>JBFLXF010000684.1:0-1756 GCA_040757515.1 Actinomycetota bacterium | reverse complement strand
ATCACCGGGACATCTGGTCTTTCGACTACGAGGAGGCTCGACAAGAGGTGTCGCCGTAGCTCAATGTGACAGCACATCGCAGAGATGATGGACCGATGAGAACATGGTAGCATGAGCGGTTACTCGGTAGACCTCAGGCAGAGGATAGTCTCCGCCGTAGAAGGCGGGATGTCCAAGGCCCAGGCGGCCCGCGCCTTCTCCGTGAGCCTCTCCTCGGTCAAGCGCTACGCGAACAAGGCCCAAAGGGGAGAGCCTCTGGCCCCGAAGAAGCGCCCCCGCTCTGCTCCGAAGCTGGACGAGAAGGCCATGAAGCTCTTGGAGGAGGACCTCAAGGAGCGCCCCTTTGCCACCCTCCAGGATCGCTGCGATTACGTAGAAGCCATGACGGGGCTCTCGGTGAGTCGCTCCACGATGTGCCGCGCCATAGCCCGCATCGGACCTACGAGGAAAAAGGGGGACGAGTTGCCACAGAGCGCGACGAGTTCGAGAGGGCAGCCTGGCGGGTGATGGTGGCGTGGGCGGTTGCGCCCGAGAGACTCGTCTTCGTGGACGAGTGCGGGACGCACACTTCATCGGCACCGATCTACGGATACGCGCCAAGGGGCGAGCGATTGCGGCTTTCGGTGCCTCGCAAGCGGGGCAGGAACACGACCTTGCTCTCGAGCATGAGCGTAAAGGGGATGGGACCGTCTTTGGCCGTGGAAGGGGCGACCACCGCCCGGGTATTCGAGACCTACGTCGAGAGGGTGCTGGCGCCGAGCCTGCGCGAAGGACAGGTAGTGGTGATGGACAACCTGGGCGCTCACCGGCCGAAACGCACCAGGGAATCGATCGAGCAGCAAGGCAGCGAGCTGCTGTACTTGCCGGCCTACTCCCCCGACTACGACCCGATAGAAGAGGCCTTCGCCAAGATCAAGAGCCTCCTGCGCAAGGCCTCCGCCAGGACCAAGGAGGCCTTGGTAGAGGCGATAGCGACGGCGCTCTGTGCGATCACCGCCGAAGACGCCCGCGGCTTTTTCGAGCATGCCGGGTACCGTCCGGCGGGTCAGTTGCTGTGAAACGCGCTGTGAAACCGTCCGCCGAAATGGGCAATCACGTCTAATGCCCCAGGTAGATCTTGCGGACGTTCTCTTTCTGTCTGAGTTCGGCTGCCGGACCCGAATCGGCGACCTGCCCGTTCTTTAACAGGTAGGCATAGTCGGCCAGATCCAGGGCCAATATCGCGTCTTGCTCTACCAGCAATATGGAGGTGCCTTGTTCGGGAAGCGTCCTTAGCGCAGCGAAGATCTGACGCGTCATGAGTGGGGCCAATCCTAGCGATGGCTCATCCAGCAATAAAATCTTCGGTTTGCTCATCAGTCCGCGGCCGATGGCGACCATCTGCTGCTCTCCGCCACTCAGCGTTCCAGCGAGCTGATTCTCTCGCTCTTTCAGCCGGGGGAACAACCCGTACACGTACTCAAGCTGTTCGTGCACCTCCGAGTGCCGGCGGGAGTAGAGAAAAGCTCCGAGTTCTAAATTCTCTCTAACCTTCAACCCGCCGAAGATCTGCCTACCCTCGGGTACGTGGACAATCCCCTTCTTGATGACCGAGACATAGGACTTGCTGGTTAGCTCTTCTTTATCGAACGTGATGCTCCCTCTGACGGAAGTCAACAACCTGGAGATCGCCTTCAACGTAGTCGACTTCCCGGCTCCGTTCGTCCCGAGCACCGTGACCACGCTCTTGTCTTTCACCTCCAGCGACACATCGAAT
>JBFLXF010000683.1:0-1764 GCA_040757515.1 Actinomycetota bacterium | reverse complement strand
GGAGGCGCTGCCCGACCCGCAGAGCCAGTACCTCGCCCGCAGCCGCTTCTACGAGCGACTCATTCCGTACCTCGCCCGGTTCCCGCGCGAGCGCATTCTCATCGTCGCGCAGGAGGAGCTGCTCACGGACCGGCGCGCGACCCTGCGCAAGCTCTATCGCTTCGTCGGTGTAGACGACTCGGTCTGGACGCCGGAGCACGAACGCCGCCACAACGTCGCCCGCGAGGAGCTCACCCCGCCCGGCGAGCCGCTGCGGAGGCAGCTCGCGGCCGCGCTCTCCGGCGACGCGCACCGCCTGCGGGAGCTGGCCGGGCGCGAGTTCCCGGGCTGGAGCCTGTGAGCTACGCCATCCCGGCCTGTTCGGCGAGATCCAGAGTGTTCTGCGCCATCCGGATCGAGGCGGCGTCCACCATCTGCCCCTCGATGCTGATCGCACCACTCCCTGCCTCCCCGGCTTTATCGTAGGCCGCCACAACCTCCCTCGCCCACGCAACCTCTTCCCGAGTGGGCGAGAAGGTCTCGTTGACAATCTGGATCTGGGCCGGGTGGATGCACCACTTGCCGTCGAACCCGAGCGACCGTGCGACACGGCAGGCCTCGCGCAATCCCTCCTCGTCCCCGTGGTCGGCGACGGGCCCGTCCAACACGCGTATCCCCGCCGCCCGCGCGGCGGCGACGATCGTCTGCATCGCGTAGTGGAAGCGGTGCCCCGGGTAGGAGCGGTCCCACTCGTCGAAGGTGCCGATGCTCGTCTGCGGCATCCGCAGGCTCGCCGCGAGGTCTCCCGGACCGAGGTGCAGGGCAGTCAATCGCTCCGTCGCGCGGGCGATGCGCCCGGCGTTGAGCAGCCCCTCCGCGCTCTCTATCTGCGCCTCGATGCGCACGCTGCCCGGCTCGAGCCCGCAGTCCGCCTCTATCCCATCGAGCAGCACCGCGACGGCGTGCAGATCCTCGGGCCGATCCACCTTCGGAACCATCACCGCGTCGAGCGTCTCACCCGCGCCCTCGGCAACCTCGATCAGGTCGCGGTGAAACCAGGGCGTGCGGAGGGCATTGACTCGGAAGAGCTTCTTCCGGCCACGCCAGTCGAGATCTCGCATGGCCTCGACCACCTTCGCGCGGGCAGCGGACTTCTCCCCCGGCGCGACGGCGTCCTCCAGATCCAGAAATACCCCGTCGGCCCCCGAGGCGAGCGCCTTCTCCGCCATCCTCGCGCTCGACCCCGGAACCGCAAGTAGAGACCTAGTGACCAATGCTCCCTCCATACAAAAACTAGATTCTCCTTCATTCTCGCACACAACAACCGTCGTCCTACTTGACAGACTCTCCAGGCGCAGATATTGTGTATATTAAATATGTACAATATTGACAGTAGTACCGGCGTTTCGAGGAGGACGGTGAGCGGGATGAACAAGGCGCAGGTGGGCGATCGGGAGGCAGGCACTCTGGCGGATGCCCTGTGGCTAGCGGGCAAGGAGATCCGGAGATCCTGGCTCTCGTACCCGGCGAGCGGCATCTTCATGTTCGTCTTGGGGGTTATGGCCGCACCGGGTCTCTCGAGGATAGCGGTCGGCGAAGGGTTCGGGGAGCATGGTGACAGGTTCGAGAGGGCGTTCGGCGCCTTATTCCCGGACTATCTGTTCTTGATCGTCGGCCTGATCCTCTGCGTCAACACGCTCTCCCGGGACTATCTGGTGGTGTGGAGTGCGGACCCCTTCTCGTCGAGGCTGGCGTTTTTGCGGAGCCTGCCGATCCCGTCGCGGA
>JBFLXF010000682.1:0-1767 GCA_040757515.1 Actinomycetota bacterium | reverse complement strand
GACGATCTTGAAGAAGCCGTTGGGCTCGCCCTCGATGAGCGCCTTTCCGATGGCCCTGAACGGGAACTTGGCCTCCTTGACCTCGTAGCCCTCCTCCTCGGCCTGCGCCCTGGTCAGACCGAAGGAGGCCACCTCCGGGCGGCAGTAGGTCACGCGCGGAACCAGGTTCTGGTCCATCGGCAGCGGGTCCTCGCCGGCCATGTGCTCGACGGCGATTATCCCCTCGTGCCCGGCGGCGTGTGCGAGCCAGTAGCCCCCGATCACATCTCCGGCCGCGTACACGCCCGGCTCGGCGGTCCGGCCGTACTCATCGACCTGGATGATGCCGCGATCGTTCACCTCGACTTTGGTAGCATCGAGATTCAGATCCTCGATTACGGTTCTGCGCCCGACGGCGACGAGCAACGCCTCCGCCTCGAGGGTCTCCTCGCCGTCCTCGCCCTGGACCTTTATCTTCACGCCGTCCCCGCTCTTGTCCAGACTCTCGGGATCGGCCTTGGTGCCCGTCAGACACCTTATGCCGCGAGCCTCAAAGGCCTTCTTCAGCTCCGCGGAGACCTCAGGGTCCTCGAGAGGGACTATCCGGTCCAGTATCTCGACCACGGTCACCTCGGAGCCGAAGTCGTTGTACATGCTGGCGAACTCGACACCGACCGCCCCGGAGCCAAGGACTATGACGCTCCCGGGGTAGTCATCGCTGCCGGTCACCACATCGTCGCTGGAGATGACCTTCTCCCCGTCGAAATCCAGGCCCGGCAGCGTGTTCACCGCGCTGCCGGTCGCGATCAGGACGTGCTCGGCCTCAAGCTCCTCGGTTCCGTCGTTGCCCTCGACCTTTATCTTCTTGGGCTCGACAAAAGAACCTACCCCGTTGTAGAGGGTGACCTTGTTCTTCTTCATGAGCCCCTGCACGCCGCGCCTGAGCTGGTTGACGACCTGGTCCCTCCTCTTGGCGGCCTGCGGGTAGTCGAACTCGACGCCGCCGGTTCTTACGCCGAACTCCTCCCCGTTTCTGGCGTCGTGCAGGAGGGAGGCGGTCTGCAGGAGCGCCTTCGTGGGGATGCAGCCGAGGTTCAGGCAGGTGCCACCGAGGTGCCCGCCCTCACGCTTCTCGATGAGGGCCACCTTCATCCCGAGCTGGCTGGCCCTTATCGCCGGGATGTAGCCCCCGTTCCCGCCGCCGATTATCACGAGGTCGAACTTCTCAGCCACCCGTTCTCCTTTCCGTCGGTCGTCCCAATGATAAACGTCACTCTTTCGCCGGGCCATCCTCCGGCTGGCACTCCGGACAGAAGTGCGATGGCCTCCCTCCTACCTTTTCCCGCACGACCTCTCCCCCACACCCGGAACAGGGCTCTCCGTGCCGCTCGAAGACGCGCAGGTGGTTCTGGTGCTCGCCGGGACGCCCGAGCACGTCCCGGTAGAGCCTGACAGTCGTCCCCCGGTGCTCGATGCCGGCGGCCAGGTTCTTCTTTACCGCAGCCACGAGCGCCTCCCACTCTGCGTCCGTGAGGGTGTTGGCCTTGCGCCGCGGGTGAAGGCGGGCATCGTAGAGGATCTCGTCGGCGTAGATGTTGCCCACCCCGGCGACCACCTTCTGGTCGAGCAGTATCGGCTTTATCTGCGCCCGTCGCGAACCGGCCCTCTCCCGCAGATACGCCGCCGTGAACTCGCTGCTAAAGGGCTCCGGTCCCAGAGAAGCGAGCCGCTCCTCGAGCGCCTCCGGGCCGAGCAGCCTAGCCCGCGTAAAGCCCGTGTCATCGCGCA
>JBFLXF010000681.1:0-1771 GCA_040757515.1 Actinomycetota bacterium | reverse complement strand
GGACTTCCTAGAGGGTCTGCGCAACCCGGAGAACCAGTCTTTGCCCCCCCCGGCAGACTACGCCGAGGAACTGGTGCGCTCCATCTCGGACCCAACGGGCCTCGGCGTGCTCTATGTCGGTCCGAACGGAGAGCCTCTGGCGGCCCGCGACGGCATGGGCGGGACCGTCTCCCCGGGAAGGGCCTACAGGCGCCTTGGCCTGGATGAGGAGAGGTTGAGGAGCATCACCGAAGACCCGCGAGGTGGGGGCACGCTACTGCGGACGGAGGGCAGGACGCGCTACGTGGCCGCATGGCCGCTCACGAGTGCCGACGGTCGGGTGCGAGGGGTAATGATCTACACCGCCCCGCAGGGCGAGTTGGACGAGACGCTCTCGTTTCTGCGCTACGGCATACTCGGGGCTATCGCCGCTAGCGTCTTGCTCGCGGCGATAGCCAGCTACCTGCTCTCGCGACAGATCACGCGCCCGCTCTCTGAGATGCGGGATGCGGCCATAAGGGTCGCATCGGGAGACTACAGCGCCACCGTACCGGCCCACAGCCGGGACGAGTTGGGCGAGGTCGCCCGGTCCTTCAATTACATGGCCGAAGAGATAGAGCACTACGTCGGGCAGATCCAGGAGCAGAAGCGCCGCCTGGAGGCGGTGCTGGAGGCCTCGCCCGAGGCCGTGGTCGCAACCGACGTCGAGGGACGCCTCATCATGTCCAACCCGGCCGCCGCCCGGATACTCGGTCTGCGCGCCTCCGACGCGGGCAAGACGCTCGAAGAGTTCGGCGTCCCGGAAGATATCCTGCGGTGCGTACGCGAGGCGGAGACGAGCGGCGTCGCCGTCCGGGAGATGGAGATGGGTGAGAAGACTTACTGGATCTATGCGGCGCAGATGGATCGGGACGAGCGGGGCGCCGGGAAGAACGGAAGCGGGAGAGCCGGGATCATCCTCGCGGTCAGAGATATCACGGAGTACCGGGCGCTGGAGCGAGCGAAGACCGCCTTCGTTTCGGACTTCTCACATGAGTTGAGGACCCCCCTTACGACCATCCAGAGCGCCGTCGGCCTGCTGGAGCGCGCCCGCGAGCGGCTGGACCCGCTCGAGCACCGGGCTCTGCAGCTCGCCGACCAGGAACTCGGACGCATCCGGGGGATGGTAGACGAGCTGCTCACGCTCGCGCAGCTCGACTCCTGGGAGTACAAGCTCGAGATCGGTCCGGCGAGCCTGAGCAGGATCATCGAGACCGCCATCGAGGCCGTCGAGCCCAAGGCAAGAAGGTTTGGTATCGAGATCTACTTCTTCCCTACCTCGGATCACAACTGCGTCTGTGACGCCCAGAAGCTCTATCAGGTCTTCCTGAACCTGTTGGACAACGCTATAAAGTACTCGGACGCTGGAGACCGGGTGGACGTGGAGATAGAGGAGGACGACCTCTACTTCACCGTGCGCATCCGGGACACCGGCATCGGCATCCCGGAGGAAGATCAGGAGCACCTATTCGAGCGTTTCTACCGCGTGGACAAAGACCGCTCCCGCTCCAGCGGAGGCAGTGGCCTCGGCCTCGCCATCAGCAAGCAGATAGTTGAGATGCACGGCGGCGACATCTCGGTGGAGAGCAGGCCGGGAGAGGGCTCCACGTTCCGGGTACGCATCCCCAAGACTCATCTCTCCCGTTCGGTGAGCCATGCACTCTAGAGCTCCGGCTCATTTGCTATGGACGATCCTGCTGCTGGGTCTGCTCGTGGGGTGCATGCACCCTGCGAGCGAGATCCCCATAGAACC
>JBFLXF010000680.1:0-1783 GCA_040757515.1 Actinomycetota bacterium | reverse complement strand
GAACCCCTTGGCGTTGGCGAACTGCCCGTCCGGGACGAGCTGGGCCGCCGGGTGGATCCGCCGCAGGTGCTCCCACAGGTCGGCCGCCCCGCCGCCCGCGAAGTAGACGCGCCGCATGAGCCCCAAGGCGTCGCCCCACCGCAGCTCCAGGTGGTCGGCTATCGCCCTCGCCGCCTCGCGCCGGGCCTCCCGCGCCATCTCGGAGACGCGGTACTCCGCGCCCCACACGTACAGCGCCCCGGGGCCGTGCAGGGCCGCGTCCACCGCCACAGCGTCCACCACGCGCCCGGACGCCGCCTCGATCTGCCGCTGGACGGCCCGCGTGACCGCGCTCGTCCCCCAGTCCAGCGTCCCGGAGAGCCTGTCCCGCACGGCCAGGCCGTCCCCCACGTCCACCACGAGGAAGTCCACGGTCTTGTAGCCGATGTCCACCACGCCCACCAGGCCGCCGCCGCGGGCGAGGTCGGGGTCGCGCACCCGTCCCGACTCGTCCAGGAGCTGCGCGAAAAACGCGCCCGCCGCCTGCGGGAACAGGGTCACCCGGCCCACCGACACCCGCCTCTTCCCCAGGGGCGGGCTCAGGAACTCGACCTCCGCGGAGAACCCCTCCAGGGCGCGGCGGAACCGCTCCTTCTGCCCGGAGTAGTACTGCAGGGGCAGGCCCGTCCCCAAGTGCGCCGGGCCGCGGTCGCCCGCCAGCAGGCCCAAGGCCACGGCGAGCAAAGCCAGCGTGCTCGGGTGGTCGGCCCGGTCGCTGTCGAACGCCCGCGAGGCGTCCGGGGACTCCCGCAGGGCGAGGTCGCCCACGAACCGCTCCTCGGGCGCGGGCGAGCCGCCGGAGGCGGCCCCGAACGCCTTCACCACCACGTGGTAACGGTCCTCCGACGCCCGCTTCTCCCCGAACAGCCCGGCCAAGGCCCGCGGGCCGCCCGAGCCGACCACGGACGGGAACAGGATCCGCTCGCCGGACTCCGAGACCGCCTTGACGAAGCCGTAGCCCAGATCCACGCCCACCCGAAACATTTCGCTCCAGCGCCTCCTCCTTTTGCTCTGTCATCCGAGCTGAAGATGGCCTCCGGCGGCCCAGGCCCTGACCAGCCGCAAGGCAAGCCCCCGGGCCGCCCTTCCCGCCGACGATGCCAGAGCCCTTGCCGCCCCCGCTACCACTGCCACGCTTCCCTCACCAGCCTGATCGCGTGCTCCTTGGCCGCCCGCTCGCCGGCCTGGTCGCCCGGGTACGACGCGATCGCTTCGTCCCGGTCGCCGAGCAGGGGCCGGAACACGACCAGCCACCGGCCGCCCTCGAGGCGCACGAGCCAGTTGCCCTGCTTCCTGGGCGGCCACAGGGGCGGCGTGCGGCCCGCGTCCCACTCGCTCATTCGACACCCCTCCTCTCGGGCAACAAGCGCGGAAGCCCGGCCAGCTCGCCGGGCCTCCTCTCGGAACTCTTTGGCTGATGGCGGGGCGAGGCATCCTCACATGCGTAGAATCTTCAGCGTGCGCAGATACCGCGGCAAGGTCGCCGCTCTGGCGACAGCCCCCGCCCCCAACACAACCAGCATCACCCAGCCCACGCCGCGCTCCCACAGCCCGGCGAAGTAAGTCAGGTACGAAAGCGCCACGAGAGCCACCGGGTACGTCGCCAGCGGGCTCTCGCCCAGCCACCAGGAAAGCAGGAAGAATGTCACCACAGCGTGCACGACATCCGCGATGACCAGGGGGAGCATCAGTGTCCACACCCACCACTGCACCCCCCAGCGCCGCAGAACCCTGTACGCCGCCC
>JBFLXF010000679.1:0-1786 GCA_040757515.1 Actinomycetota bacterium | reverse complement strand
CGAGTAGGGCTATCAGATCGGCGAGCCGGGCGAGTAGCACGCTCGCGGCCGCCCGGGCGCCGCCGGTGCCGAGACGGGCGGTGCCGTAGATGCGGGCGAGATCCCCGGCCTTCGCGGGGGCAACGTGGTTCAGGAAGAGGGCCGCAAGAAGCAGGTTGAATAGCCGCGCCACGGGCACGCGCCGCGGAACGAGGCGACGCCAGGCAGCCGCCCGTAACGCGAAGGCCCCGGTGTAGGCGGCGAGGGCGGCGAAGAGCCCGACCGGGTCCAGCGCGAGGTGCCGGATCGCCGATTCCAGAGATGAGGCGTCGAGGAGGATGGCGAGGGCAAGTAGCGCCACGAGGCCGGCCAGGGTGAGAGCCGCCCGCCGCTTCAACGGTCCTCCTCGATGCGAAAGACGCGATATCTCAGGCTAAGCGACTCCTTCTCCACCGGAAGCTCCTTCTCCACCGGCTTCATACGCGGAAGGTCCAGCTCCGCACTCGCGACCTGCCGGAAATCCACGTCAGCCAGGAGGGGAGCCGGACCGCCGTCCACGGTGACATAGAGCGCATTCCTCAAGAGACCGGCCTCCTCAAGCTCGTCGATCTCGCGCAGAAAGCGGACCCGGTCATAGGCGAGCACGGGCCTCCCGTAGAGGTACTCGAAGGTCGAGGCGGTGATATCGTAGCCGTCGGGCATCTCCATGAATATGACGTCGGCCTCGGGGATACTCGCCTCGATCCTGCCGAATTCATCTACCCCGCCGCCGAGCTCCTGGAAGGCGAGCACCGGCGAGGCGGCGTAGACGGTCCACCCGAACGACACAGCCGCCAGGCCACCGGCGAGGATTACCCCCGCCCGCCGGTCCCAGAGGGCCCCGAACAAGCGTCCGGCCTCGACGATGGCGTATCCGGCGAGCAAGCTCAGCACCGGAAAGGCCACCGGGACGAACCGGCGGGTCGCCCAGGGCAGATCGGGAGCGACGTTGGGAACGGCCGCGTAAAGCGCTCCAAAGGCCAGGAAGGCGCCGAGGACGAGCGTCCTTCGCGCGTCGGTCCGGGCCGCGCACAGCACGAACCCCGCCAGCCCGAGCGCCCCGACTAGAGGCGTGACGAACCAGGAGAGACGTACCAGAACCTGCTCCCTGTACGCGTCGAACTCCCGCGAGCCGTCGGGCAGGCTCTCCCAGGGCACCGGCCAAACGAAGTACGCCCAGAGCGCCACCCCCATCGCGCAAAGCCCGATAAAGACTCCGTAGTAGCTGCGCCACACTGCCAGGTGAGCCTGGATTCGGGCGCTCCACCGCCCGCGCGCGTAGAGCGCCGCCCCGGCGAGCGCCGCAGCAACCGGGACGGCGACGGGCCACAGAGCCAGGGCATCATCGAGATGATGCTCGGTGTAGATCACGTAGAGGTAACGTGCGCCGTAGGTGTTGAGGTAGAGAACCATGAGCCCGGCGAAGAGAGCGAGCGGTATGCCCGGGTAGAGCCAGCGCCGGACCGGACCGCGCCTCAGGAGGTCATACCCGAAGAGCAGCGGCACCGCCGCCGCCGCCAGAAAGGCATCCACTCGCACGAGCATCACCGCCCCAAGCAGCGCCCCGAAGAGTATCCCCAGAATTCGCCCGCCATCCCGCAGAAAACGCGCGCCGAGCCAGAGCCCGGAGAGTACGAGAAGCTGGGTCATCACCTCGCTGGAGGGATGGCGCGCCCACCAGACCTGTGCGTAGCTCGCGGCGAGCAGAGAGGCCCCGATCACACCGGCCCACCGCCCGAAGAGCTCCGCCCCTAACAGGTACGCGAAG
>JBFLXF010000678.1:0-1786 GCA_040757515.1 Actinomycetota bacterium | reverse complement strand
AAAGCCGTCGAGCCTGAGGTCCGGCGAGTCGAGGAGCGCCCGCACCGGCGGCACGATGGTGACGTGGTTGCAGAAGACGGAGAAGTTCTCGATGCCTTCCTTCTTCGCTCGCTGGAGGGTCAGCGCGGTCGAGGGTGCCGTCGTCTCGAAGCCTATGGCGTAGAAGACGACCTCGCGGTCGGGGTTCTCGCGGGCGATGCGCAGGGCGTCGAGGGGAGAGTAGACCATGCGGATGTCCGCCCCCCGGGCCTTGACCTCCAGCAGGTTCCCCTTCGATCCCGGCACGCGCATCATGTCCCCGAAGCAGGTGAAGATCACCTCTGGCCGCTCGGCTATCGCTATCCCCTCGTCCACCCGGCCCATCGGCAGCACGCAGACCGGGCATCCCGGGCCGTGCACGAGCTCGATCTGCTCGGGCAGGAGGTCCTTTATGCCGTGGCGGTAGATGGTGTGGGTGTGGCCGCCGCAGACCTCCATCAGCTTGTAGTGCCTCTTTGGGTCGGTGATCGCGGCTATCTCCGCCGCCACCGCCCGCGCCAGCTCCGCGTTGCGGAACTCCTGGGAGTACTTCACCCTTCTTCTCCCTCCTCGACTCTTCCAATGGCGACGCCCCCGTGGGTGAGCAGCACTTCGCCGGTTCGCACAGGTGACACCAGTTCCACAGCTATCTGCGCCCGGTTTCCGGCGGCGTCTTCGCACAAGGCGTCATCGCCCTCGATGGAGACCACCCACACCGGGATGCCGGCATCCGAGCAGGTGATGCAGCCGTCGTCGTGCAGGGTACAGACTTCGGGCAACATGGCGCCCTTCTCTTCCATGGTCACTCTATTCGGGAGGCTTTAAGTTCCTCCAGCTCCTGTTCGTACTCCTCGCCTATATCTTCCAGGGCTCTTATGGTGTCGTGGGCTTCGTCTTCGTCTATTTTCGAGAGGGCGAAGCCGACGTGGATGAGGACCCAGTCCCCGATCTCGACCCGCTCCTCGTCGTAGTGGATTAGGCCGATGTTGATGTTGCGCCGGACGCCGCTGACCTCCGCTTTAGCGAGCGTCAAGTCCTCGTCTATGATCTCTACGATCTTGCCCGGTATCCCCAAACACATGGTTGGCTCCCTTCGGTCGCTGCTCGTCAGCCATCGGCCGTCAGTTATCAGCTTCTTTTCTGTAGGCCCTGTCCGCCAGGATTGCCTGTCCCAGAGCTAGTCCTCCGTCGTTGGCCGGCGCTCGCCGGTGCGTGTACGCTTCGAAACCTTTCACCCGCAACAACTCTATCACCTGTCCTAGTAGGAGCATGTTTTGGAAAGTTCCCCCGGAAAGGGCGACGGCGCTCGGCCCTCCCGCGTCCCTGACCCGCTCGCAGCCGGCGACGACCACCTCGGCCATCGTCCGGTGAAATCTGGAAGATACTTCGCCTCCTGGGCGCCCGTCCAACAGGTCTTCGACCACCGCGCTTAGGATCCCGCGCGTCTCCACCACCCATCCCTCGCTCTCAGACCGCAGCCGGAACGGGTATCCGCAACTCGCCGCTCCGCCGGCAGCCAGCTCCAGTTCCACCGCGGCCTGCCCCTCGTAGGTGGTCCTGCGGCTGCCGGGAACCCCGCAGAGAGCAGCCACCGCGTCGAAGAGCCTCCCGGCGCTGGAGGCCGGCGGGGTGTTCAGGTTGCGCTCCACGAGCCGGGCGATGAGCCGCACGTTGCGTTCTCCGGACTCGTGCACCAGCGCCAGCGGCAGCCTCAGGGTCTCCTCCTCACCGTAGAGCGGGATGAGGTGCGCAAGCGCCATACGCCACG
>JBFLXF010000677.1:0-1790 GCA_040757515.1 Actinomycetota bacterium | reverse complement strand
AGACCGTCTCTGGTCCGAGATAGAGCGCCTGAACCTCGTGGAGTTTCAGCGCGAGCTGCAGGAGAAGACGATCTCCACCCTCGAAGAGGAGAAGGCGAGACTCGAGCAGGAACGCGAGAAGCTCGTCGAGGAGCGCATCAAGCTTCTCGAGGAGAAGTCCGCCCTCGCCGAGGAACGCACCCGCCTGGAGGCTGAGATCAAGGTCCTCAAGAGCCGCGGCTTCTGGGCCCGCCTCTTCGGCGGCTAGGGCCTGTCCGGCGATCGGGGCGCAAGGGCCGCGTCTGCCGCGCCGCTACTCTGGGCGTACCCGACCCGGGCGGCCTCCAGCACGCGGAGAAAGCGGCGAGGCAGGATTCGAGCGGCGAGGAGAAGACTTCTCAGGCGTCTTCCGGACTCCGCCCGGACTATTCTGCGAACTGCCGCGCAGTGGCCGGCTCGTAGCAGCGCGGAAACCTCTCGCCAGCTCGGCCCGGGCCTCCGGCCATTCGGGTTTGTGGAGGATCGCCCTCAGCCACTGGTCGTCGCGGGCCAGCTCTTCTGCTTCCTGCAAACAAGGCGTTTTCAATAATTTCAGTATTGATTGAAAATATTGAAAGTGCTAGTGTGAGGATATGGAAGAGCGGCGTACGGGCGGGAGTCTGGAAGAGGAGCGGCGGCGATATGTGGAGGACTTCGGGCTTCTGTTCGAGGGGTTTGGGCTTGCGCGGATGGTGGGGAGGGTGCTTGGGGCGTTGATGGTCGCCGATCCGCCGGAGATGTCTGCGGAGGAGCTGGCCGGGGTGTTGCGGGCGAGTCGGGGTTCGATCAGCACGGCGACCAGGATGCTGGTGCGGATGGGACTCGTCGAGCGCGTGGGCAGGCCGGGGGAGCGGAGGGATTACTTCCGCAACAAGCCGGGCGCCTGGCACGACCTGATGCGGCGGGAGATGGAGGGTATAGCCGCCTTCCGCGAGATGGCCGAGCGAGGGCTCGGCATCCTGGAGGCCGAGGGCAGGGACAGGCCCGAGGTGAGGCTGGGCCTCGAAGAGATGCGCGACTTCTATGCCTACTGCGAGAAGGAGTTGCCGGCGCTCTTTGAGAGGTGGGAAGAGGAGTCCGGAGGGAGGTAGCGTGGGTGCGGTGATAGAGACGCAGGCGCTGACCAAGACCTACGGCCGCAAGAGCCGGGGCATACAGGATGTGGACCTCGCGGTGGAGGAGGGCGAAGTCTTCGGATTCCTCGGGCCCAATGGGGCGGGGAAGACCACCACGATACGGGTGCTCCTGGACTTCCTGCGCCCGACGAGCGGGAGCGCGCGCGTCTTTGGCCTCGACAGCCGCAGGGACAGTGTCGAGATCCGGGCGCGGGTTGGCAACCTGCCCGGCGAGTTCGCCCTCGAAGACAGGATGACCGGCGAGGCGCTTCTCAGGTTCTTCGCGCGGCTCAGAGGCATGAAGGACCTCGGATACGCTCGCGAGTTGGCCGATAGGCTCGACGCCGAGCTGGGACGACCGATGCGACGCCTGTCCAGAGGCAACAAGCAGAAGATCGGGCTCATACAGGCCATGTTCCACCGGCCGCCGCTCCTGATATTAGACGAACCCACGGGTGGTCTCGATCCGCTCGTGCAGGAGGAGTTTCTGGATATCGTGGAGGAGACCCGGGCCGAGGGGCGCACCGTCTTCTTCTCCTCGCACGTCCTGAGCGAGGTCGAGCGCGTCTGCGACCGGGTCGGGATCATCCGCGGGGGTGAGCTCGTGGCGGTGGAGCCGACCAACGCGCTCATAGACAAGGCCTTCCGGCGTGTGAG
>JBFLXF010000676.1:0-1791 GCA_040757515.1 Actinomycetota bacterium | reverse complement strand
CCGGTGAGGATGTTGCCGGCCCCGCGCTTGGGGGGGGGGCCGACGACCTGGGCGGCGCCCGCCCGCGCGTGCGAAACCCACCTCTCCCGGGGCTCCCGGTAGGGGAGCACCAGCACGCGGTTGCCCTCCGGGTCGGCGACGCGCAGGCCGCCCGCGTGCTCCTCGTAAGGGAGGTCTAAAGAGTCGAAGTGCCGCCGCGCGTCGTCGAGGGTGCACGAGCGCCGCAGCTCGTAGGCGACGTGCTCGACGCCGGGACCCTCAGCGGCGATCAGCTCCAGCGAGAAGGGCTCGTCGTCGCAGGCGTGGCGGGCGCGGCGCCCGTCCTTCTCGCGCACGGCGAGGCCGAACTGGAGCGCCCAGCGGCGGGCGGCCTCCTCGACGTCGCGCACCCGGAGGCTCACGTGGACGATGCGGCGCAGCGAGATCACGCCGCCTCCACCCTGACCGGCATGCGCTTGATGCCGTTGAAGAAGTTGGAGCGCAGCCGATCCACCGGCCCGGCGAGCTCGACGGACTTGAGGCGCGGGATGAGCTCCTCGAACGCGATGCGCACCTCCATCCGGGCCAGGTGCGCCCCGAGGCAGAAGTGCTTGCCGCCGGGGCCGAAGGTCATGTGCCCCCGGTGCCGGCTCGGCTCCCGGCCGACGTCGAAGACGTCTGGGTTCTCGAAGACCGTCTCGTCCCGGTTGCCGGAGGTGAACCAGGTCGTCACCTTCGCCCCGGCCGGGATCTTCGTCCCGGCGAGCTCCGTCTCCTGCGTCGTGGTGCGCCGGAAGTGGTGCACCGGGGTCGCCCAGCGCAGCATCTCCTCGGCCGCCGAGGGGTAGAGGGAGGGGTCGCGGCGGAGCCTCTCGAGCTGCTCGGGGTTCTCGACGAGAGCCAGGAGGCCGTGGGTGATCGTGTGGCGGGTCGTCTCGTTCCCGGCGGTGGCCAGGAGAACGAAGTTCACGTCGAACTCGCGCTGGGTGAGCCCGCCGAAGGCCATCTGGGTGATGATGTCGTCTTTGGGGTTCTTGCGGCGCTCGGCGGCGAGCGCGCGCCCGATCCTGAAGAGCTCCAGCGCCGCCGGGCTCGAGAACGGGAGGAGCCGGTGCTCGGGCCTCTCCGGGGGAGAGGCAAACTCCGGGTCCTGGTTGCCGAGCAGGTGGTCGCCGATCTCGATGATGTAGCGGCGCTCCTCCTGCGGGACGCCGAGGATGTCCGCGAAGATCCGCATCGGGATCTCCGAGGAGACCTCGCGCACGAAGTCGAACTCGCCCTTGGGGAGGGCGGCCTCGATCACCTCGCGGGCGACCGCGCGCACCTGGTCCTCCCACTCCTTCACCGCCCGCGGGGAGAAGCGGCCCCGGATGAGGCGCCGGATCTCGTCGTGGCGCGGCGGGTCGAGGTCTATCATGGACTTGCGCGCCTCGATCTGGTCGGGCTCCAGATCCTCCAGCGACGTCCCCCCGATCTCCGAGGAGTAGATCTCCCAGCGGTGGTGCACCTCCCGGATGTCCTCGTAGCGGCTTACGACCCAGAAGCCGGGCCCCTCGGGCTCGGGGTTGAAGAAGACGGGCGCCTCCCGTCGCAGCGTCCGGAACCACTCGTGCGGCACCCTATCAACGAAGGCGTCGGGGTCCGAGAGGTCTATCTCCTCCAGCGGGACGGTCTCCCTGATCTGTGTCATCTTCCTCCTCCTACAGGTGGTGCAGATACTCGGAGATCTCCCAGTCGGAGACCCACGTACGGTGGCGCTCGACCTCGTAGCGCTTTATGGCGAGGAAGGTCTCTACGATCTGCTCTCCCATC
>JBFLXF010000675.1:0-1796 GCA_040757515.1 Actinomycetota bacterium | reverse complement strand
GCCGATCACATGAGCACGCAAGAGTTTCGAGAAGATTTCCGGAGATTAGTCTCCCTGGCCAGCGAGGAGAAAGTCTGCCTGATGTGCGCGGAGGCCGTGTGGTGGCGCTGTCACCGGAGGATGATCTCCGATGCCCTCTTGGTGCGAGGATATTCCGTGGAGCACATCCTCGGCGTAGGGCGCCGGCAGCCCCACAGCCTCACCCCGTGGGCGGATGTGATCGGCGAGAAGGAGCTCATCTACCCGCCGAAACGGTGAACCGCGAGCGCGGCGGGTGCCGGGGAGTCTCCTATTGCGCCATGATGCGAGACTTCGCCGCCTCAGCAGTGTCCGCCAGGAGGGATCGAGCGATGATCTGGCGGTTTATCTCGCTCGTGCCCTCCCCGATCTCGTTTATCTTCACCTGCCGCCAGTAGCGGGCCACGGCACTCGTCTCCATGAAGCCCTCGCCACCCCATATCTGCACCGCCTGATCTGCGGCCCTCTTTGCCGCCTCCGAGGCGAAGACTTTGGCCATGCTCGCTTCGCGCGAGAACGGGCGGCCCCGGTCCTTGAGCCACGCCGCCTTCAGGACCATGTTGCGCGCCAGCTCTATCTCCATCGCCATGTCCGCGAGCTTGAACTGGATGGCCTGGAACCCGGCGATGGCCTGCCCGAACTGCCGCCTCTCCTTCGCCCGGGCGAGCGCCTCATCGAAGCACGCCTGCGCGAGCCCGACGGAGAGGGCGCCGACGGCGACCCGTCCGCCGTCGAGGGTGGCGAGGAACTGACGGAAGCCCCGCCCACGCTCGCCCAAGGTGTTCTCCTCCGGCACCCGGCAGTCCTCGAAATACAGCGGGCGCTGGTCCGAGGCGCGCCAGCCGGTCTTCTCGTAGCCGGGGCCTCTCGTGTACCCGGGGGTATCCTGCGGGACGATGATCGCGGTCAGCTCCGGCCTGCCGTTCTCGCGGGTGCCGGTGCGGCACATCGCCGTCACGCCGGCGGTTATGTCCGTGCCGCCGTTGGTGATCCACTTCTTCGACCCGTTTATGACCCACTCCCCGTCCCGCAGCTCGGCGGTCGTCTCGGTGCCGCCGGCGTCGGTGCCGGCGTTCTCCTCGGTGAGCCCGAAGGCCCAGAGCCGCTCGCCGCTCGCGCACGGGCGCAGGAACCGCTCCTTCTGCTCCGGGGTACCGTAGGCGGCCAAAGGAGCGCAACCTAAGGAGATGTGGGCCTCCATGGTGATCCCGACGGAGGTGTCGGCGCGAGAGATCTCCTCCAGCGCCAGGTTGTAGGCCACGAAGTCCCCGCCCGAGCCCCCGTATTCCTCGGGCAGCGTAAGTCCCATGAAGCCCAGACGGGCCATCTCTGAGATGATGTCGTATGGGAACCTCTGCTCCTTGTCCAGCTTCGCGGCGCGGGGCCGGATCTCCCCCTGCGCATATTCCCTGGCGAGATCGCGCCACCGCCTCTGCTCTTCGGTCGGATCGAAATTCATCGCACGCCTCCTATCCCCTCGGACGCCCCGGATGATAGCAAGGCCCGGAATCCGGGGCCGTTAAGCTTCGCACCTGTATGTAACTTTAGAAACCATGTTCCTTGTCTAACGTATTAGGGAATAAGTGTTGTGGCAAGCAGAGCAAGCGTCGAGGAAGGAGAGCGGAATGATAACGGCAATCATCTTCTGGATCATCGTAGGGCTCATCGCCGGAGCACTGGCCAAACTGATCATGCCGGGCGACGATCCAGGTGGGTTCATCGTAACCATCCTGCTAGGCATAGCCGGAGCCTTCGTAGGCGGGTTCCTGATGTTCAAC
>JBFLXF010000674.1:0-1804 GCA_040757515.1 Actinomycetota bacterium | reverse complement strand
CGTTCGTCGCCGCCCCGGGGGAAGAGTTCGCGGCGCCGGAAGCCGGTACCCCCGCAAGCGCCGGGAACGGCGGCGCGCCCTCCGACGGTGGGGCGGCCCCGGAGGCCACGGAAGAGAAACCGCGGGTCTCAGAACACCGCGACGGCCGCGGCGGGGTGCGGGCCTCGCCCGCGGCCCGGCGGGCCGCCGCCGCGCGGGGGTTGGCAATAGAGGGCCTCGCCGGTTCCGGTCCCGGCGGGCGGGTCTACCTCTCCGACGTCCTGGAGGCCGACGTCCGGCAACGACCGCCGGAGGGAGCACCGACCGCCCCCGCCGCGCCGGTGGTCGGGGAGACGAACGGGGTGGTGGCTCCGGTCGAGCCCGCCGTCCCTCCCGAGCTCCCGCCCGGAGAGACGCCGAGGCGGGAACCGCTCTCGCGCATCCGGCGCGTGGGGGCGGAGCGGACGGCCAGGAGCTTCGCGGAGGTGCCGCACTTCTACCTCACGCGAGACCTGGAGGTGGACCGCCTGCTGGAGCTCCGGGAGCGCCTCAAGGCGAAGATGGATCCCGCCCCCTCGCTCACGGAGCTCTTCGCCCTGGCCGTAGCCAGAACCCTCAAGGACCATCCCCGCCTCAACGCCCGCTACGTGGAGGCTGGCGAGATGGAGGTCTACCCGCGAGTCAACCTCGGGATAGCGGTACCGACGAGGGGCTCGTGGTGCCGGTCCTCAAGGGCGCCGACACGCTCCCGCTGCGCGAGCTGGTGCCGGCGACGAAGGACCTGGTGCGCCGCGCGCGCGAGGGGAGGCTCGGGGCCGACGACCTCTCGGGCGGCACCTTCACCATCTCCAACCTGGGCATGATGCAGATAGACGTCTTCGACGCCATCATCAACGCCCCGCAGGCGGCGATCCTGGCCCTCGGCCGCACCCGGACCGTCCCCGAGTGGCGAGAAGGGGAATGGCTGCCGCGACGCGTGCTCTCGGCGACCCTCTCGGTGGACCACCGGGTGGCCGACGGGGCCGACGGGGCCCGGTTCCTGATGGACCTTCAGGAGGCACTACTGGACTGGGAGCTCCTTCTGTGAGCAACTGCCCGGAGAGCGGATGAGGAGCGGACGGCCGGGCTCTGAAGCGACCTTACGGCGGTCCGCCCACCGGGCGTCTGCTCCTCGCGCGACACCGCGCCGCCACGCATGGTCATAGAGGGCCACGGGAGCCGGAACGAGATGCATAACGAACGGAAGGAGCAGGTACGTGGTGGAGAAGGAAGTGGTGGTGGTGCCGGAGGCCGGGCTGCACGCGCGCCCCGCCGCCCGGTTCGTGAAGGCGGCCAAGGGCTTCGGCTCGGAGATAGTCGTCATAAAGGACGGCCGGGAGGCCAACGCCAAGAGCTCCCTGCGCCTGATGACGCTCGGGGCCAAGCACGGCGACAAGGTCGTCATCAGGGCCACCGGCGAGGACGAGGAGCAGGCGGTGGAGGCCCTGGTCGCCATCCTCTCCGAAGAGGAGGAGTAGAGCCGTGCCCGGCAGACGCCTCGCGAGGCCCTGGTAGGCCACGCAGGAAAGTACGCAGGAGGAGAGCATGAAAGCGCCGGAAGAAGATCGCCGGGCGCGCGGCGAGGCCGCGGATACGGGCGTCAGGTTCGTTTACGGGTTCGACGAGGATCCGGGGACGGAGGAAGCACTGGCTCTGTGCGGAGGGAAGGGTACGGGGCTCATGCGGATGCGGAGCCTCGGCCTCCCGGTGCCCGAGGGCTTCGTCATCACGACGGAGGCCTGCAACCTCTACACGAGCACCGGGGAACTGCCCGAGGGCCTGATGG
>JBFLXF010000673.1:0-1804 GCA_040757515.1 Actinomycetota bacterium | reverse complement strand
TCGCGCCCCGGACTTTTTCTTCGGCGCCTCCGCCGCTCCCGATATTCCTGCTCGCCCGCAGCAAGGTCGCCGGGCACCGCGTGGAGCACGAGTTCGGCGCGCCGCTCTCCGTGCGGCCCGCGTACCGGCGGACCGAGGCTCGCATGGTAGGGGACGAGGACGTCGCCCGGCCGGCGAACCTGCGGGGGCCTGAATCGTAAGGGACTTCCAGGAGACGGTACTTCGCCCTCTTCGAGAGCGGCTACCGGCGGGAAAAGCCCTCGTAGAGGAGCGGCTGTGGAGCTGATGGGATGCGGTCCGTCCGGGAGCCGTTCCGGGATGGAAGGAGATCGATGGGAGACTCGATCGCCGGGCGCCCCACGCGAGAGCAGTTCCGGGGGTGCATAGTCGGGCAGGCGCTGGGTGACGCCCTCGGGTTCGTCGTCGAGGGCCGGCCCCCCGCGTTCTGCCGCCGTTACGTGGACGAGCGGCTCGGAGAGGAGAGAGTCCGGGGGCGCGGGCCATACCCCCTCGGTCAGTACTCCGACGACACCCAGCTGGCCCGCGAGCTCATGCAGAGCTACGTGGCGCGAGGCGAGTTCGCCCCCGAAGACTACGCGAAGCGCATCGCCGCCATCTTCTCGGAGGGTCGGATCGTCGGGTGGGGCAGGACCACGGAGGAGGCGGCCGTGAGGCTCGCGGCGGACGTCCCGTGGGATGAGGCCGGCACCCCGCCGCCCTCCGCGGGCAACGGCAGCGCCATGCGCGCCGGACCCATCGGCCTCTTCTTTTACGACGACCAGGAGACTCTGGTGCGGGCCGCCCGTGAGCAGGGGATCATAACCCACCGCGATGCCCGCTGCTCGGCCGGCGCCATCGCCATAGCCGGCGCGGTCGCGCTGGCCCTGACGGAGAGCCCGATAGACCGGCTGGACTTCCTGGGACGGCTCTCCGAGCTTGTCGCTCCCGTGGAGCCCCCCTTCGCCGAGGCCCTCATCTCCCTCTCGGGCTGGACGACGCTGCCTCCCGGGCAGGCCGTCGCCCATATCTCCAGGGCGGGGCTCGAAAGGAGGCTGGATGAGGGGTGGAGTGAGATCACGCCGTTCGTCGTGCCGAGCGTGCTCTGGAGCCTCTACTCGTTTCTGAGGAGCCCCGAAGACTACCGGCGGACCATCCGCACCGCCATAGCCGTCGGCGGCGATGTGGACACCACTGCGGCGATGGCCGGCGCTATCAGCGGCGCCCATCTGGGCCTCGGGGCGATCCCGCGCAGGCTGGCCCGTAGGCTGACCGACCAGGGCTCCTGGGGGTTGCATGAGCTTACCGAACTCGCCGACAGGTGCTACGACATAAAGCATCGCTGGCCGGTCTGAGGGGGCTGGGCACTCGACCCCGCGGACCGGAACGGTCCTCCGGCCTGCGAGCGGTCTCCGGTGGCCTCTGCCATCTCCTCGCCCCGGGATATCCGGGGAGTATCCGTCGCCGACTACCCCGAAGGTTGGCCGGACACCTTCTCCAGCGCCTCAAAGAATCTCTCCGTGTCCCCCCCGTCGTTGTAGAGGTGCGGGGAGACGCGCACGCTCTCGCCTCGCACGCTGACGAACACGTTCTCTCTCGCGAGGCGGGACGCGAGATCGTGGGGGACGCCCGCGCCGAGCTTGAGCCCGATCATGTGCCGCGCCCGCCTCTCTTTGGGGACCGGCGTCAGGCCTCGATCCCGGGCCCGGGCCTCGATCTCGTCCGTCAGGCGTCCCAGGGTCTCAGAGACGCTCTCGACGCCCCACTCGAGCAGCAGCCTCAGCGCCTCGTTGACCATCGGCAGTAG
>JBFLXF010000672.1:0-1812 GCA_040757515.1 Actinomycetota bacterium | reverse complement strand
TTCGTGGTGGACGGCGGCCTGATGCTCATGGGCGCGCAGCTCGGCACCGCAGGATAGGCTCAGGCGCTAACCGAAGATACTCGCCAGCAGGCAGGGGAGGCCGAGCATAAAGGAGATGGAGAAGGCCGTCGCGAAGAAGACGTTCTCCTCAGAAGTGTAGGAGTAGAGACGGCGATAGTGGAGCATGAGCAGGGCTGAGGGGATCGCTATGCCGCTCATCAGCGCCGCCGTGACCCGCAGGGTGTTGAGACCCCCGATCTGGCGGTGCACCCCCTCAGCGTTGAGGAGCAGAAGACCGTACCAGTCTGCGGTCAACATCAGGCTTACGAAGAATACGCCGAGCAACGTACGCAGCACCGGGCGTGGGAAGAGAGGACCTTTCGGGGGCTCCTCAGGCTCCTCTTCCTCAAAGAGCGTCCTTGGCGGATCGCGGAAGATGCGCGGTCCGGTCCCTTCTTCCGGTTCTTCGCTTCGGCGGGCGAACACGGCTCCCTTATACCACGTGATACGTACTCACGATGCAGGGGTACGCAGATCACCGGTCCCCGGACGCTTCCGCGACGTTCTCACCGGCGCAGAAAGCCTCCTTCGGAGTGGAGAATCTGACCCGTGATCCAGGCAGCCTCGTCGGTGGCGAGCCAGGCAATGAGTCTTGCCGCGTCTTCCGGCTTCCCGATCCTGCCGAGCGCGAACTTCGGCGCCAGCTCCGCCTTGAGTTCATCCGTCATCCATCCGGTGTCGGTGGGACCGGGGTTGACGGCGTTGACGGTTATGCCCCTGTGCCCGACTTCGGCGGCGAGCGTCACGGTAAAGGCCTCCACGGCGCCCTTCGTGGCGGCGTAGGCGAGCTCGCCCGGCATCGGCCCGAGCGACTGGCCTGAGGTGAGGTTGACGATCCTGCCGCCCGGACCGCCGGCGTACCGGCGGGCGAACAGGACGCTCAACAGGGCCGTGGCCCGAAGGTTGACGGCGTAGTGAGCGTCGAGGGTGGTCGCATCGAGGCTTTCATAGCCGTCGTTTGTGGAGTAGGCCGCATTGTTGACGAGGATGGAGGGCGCGCCCAGCAGTTCCGCCGCCGCGTCGAGCAACCGCTCCGGCGAGTCGGGCAGAGAGAGGTCCAGCTCCAGAGCCCCAGCCCGGACTCCGAGCGCGCGCAGGTCCGTGAGGAGCGCTCCGGGAGCCTCCGGGTCGGCGCCGGTGAGTTGAGTCCGGTCGAAAGGGACCCAGTGTGAGAAGAAGACGTCGGCGCCCCTGGCGGCGAGTGCGCGGCAGACCGCCGCCCCTATCCCCTGCCGCCTGCTTGCCCCGGTTACCACAGCGACTCTGCCGCGCAGCGTCATCGGTCCCTCCGTTGCTCCGTCCATTTCGGCTTCAGGCACCTGCGGCGCCCGTCCCAGCGGTTGATGTGATCCAGATCAAACGAGTGTACAATCTATCGTATGGTGGTGTTTCGTTACGGGCGGGTGCACTTCGAGGAGGGGGAGTACGTGCGCCGCAAAGACGCGACCCCCGGCGACGGACTGGACCCGGTGGTACGGGTGGTCGAGGACCTGGGAACGGTGGAGATCCCCTGCGGCAAGGTGGACTGCAGGAGCAACTGCATCGAGTATTTGGTGCAGTCGAAGTGGAGCCCCAGCGACTACACCCTGGCGGAGTGCAAGCTCTCCCCGCTCGTCAGCATCGTGTAGCGGGCCATACGGGACAAATCAGGACCCCTACTTCCGGTTGCGCGTGAACGAGTAGAGAAGCCAGACCGCCGCCGGGCCGACCGCGAAGATCATGTAGAAACCCGCCAGGCGCCAGATCAGGAGG
>JBFLXF010000671.1:0-1817 GCA_040757515.1 Actinomycetota bacterium | reverse complement strand
TGCGCTCGTCGAAGGAGCCCATCTGCACGATCATCTGCTGCTTCACCTGGCCGAGGACACGCGTCTTTCCGCCCTTCTTCAGCGTCTCGACCGCGCGCACCAACTCCCTGTACGGATCTGTCTCCTTCTTCTTGGGCTCCCTCTCACGGGCGCGGGCCGCGCGCTCCTCCTCCAGGAGCGAGGCGTAGGAGATGAACTCGTCGGCGGATTCGATCAGGTGGTAGGAAGTTGCCTCGGAGACCCCGATCACGACCACCTTCTTGCCCCGGCTCCGGAGCAGGCTCACCAGCGGGATGAAGTCCCCGTCGCCGGTCACGAGCACGTAGGTACCCACCTGCGGGTGGTTGTGCAGGAAGTCGCAGCACTCCACTGCGAGCATCACGTCTATCGAGTTGGTGCGCCGCTTCTGAGACTTCCCTCCCGGGAAGTAGCGGGCGGAGATGTAGCGCGGCGAGATGCCGTTCGAGTAGAGCGTCGGCGGCGCCTGGCGGAAGTCCCCGTCGGTCCAGTCCGCGTAGGCGGTCGCCGAGACAATCCTGCCGTACTCCCCCGCCTTCTCCAGTATCGCCGAGACGTTGGGCTTCGCGTTGTACTCCGTGACCGTGGAGATGTGTATGTTCTCCCAGTCAATGAATATCGCTAGATCATCGGGCATGTATCGCTTCCTCGCAAAGAGAAGAGGCCCGGTATTAGCCCGGGCCCCGGTTGCGTTCTACACACTGTATCTGTCGTGCAGCCGGACGGCCGTCTGCGCGAGGGTTTCGTCGTCGAGGACTGCCTCGATCCAAAGCACACGCTCCTCCTCGCCGTAGTCTGCCGGGAGGTCGAAGGCCGCTACTATCGTTTCGGGCTCCTCATCGCCTTCGAGATAGATGGAGTACTCGGCGGACTCAAGGAGGACCTCGCCATCCTCGTCGGTGACCAGGATCTGGGCTATGCGCTCCCTATCGGTGGCATGCTCGCAGCCCTCGAACTTGGCGTAGACGACGAAGGAGGTCTCCCCGCTGCCGGCGGGCCTTATCTCGTCGAGTATCCCGAAGAGTGTGAGCCTGCCCTCGAGCTCGGCGCAGCTCTCGGCTAGCACCAGGGCCGTGCACTCGACGACGCCGTCGCACTCTTTAGCCACCTCTGACACCCCCGTTCTCTGATGGCTCCGGCGGTCCGGCCGCGGCGGGGTTCCGGGCCTCCTCGCCGGAGATCTCGTCCAGAGCAAGCTCGTCGGCCGTCCCCGTGGCGTCGCCGGAGCGCGAGGCGACGACCTTGGCGATGGCGCTCACCGAGTCGCCGCTCCTGAGGTTCATCACCCTTACGCCCTGGGCGCTGCGCCCCTGCTGAGAGACGGAGTCGGCGTCTATGCGGATCGTCGTCCCCATATTGGATACTATAACGAGCTCGTGTGTCCCGGGCTTGACGACCCGCACGCCGGCGAGCTTGCCCCTGTCCCCGTCGGTCTTCATCGCTATGACGCCCTGTCCCCCGCGGCCCTGAGCCCTAAACTGCGAGAGTGCGGTACGCTTGCCGAAGCCCTTCTCCGTGATCATGAACAGGTCCGCCGCATCATCGGAGATGACGTCCATCGAGAGAACGGAGTCGCCCTTCTTGAGCGTTATGCCCTTGACTCCGGCCGTTGCCCGGCCCATCGGCCGTGCCTCGCTCTGGGAGAAGCGGATCGCCATGCCGCCCTTGGTCACCAGCACCACCTCGTCGCCCTCTGAGGCGTGGCGGACGTCTATGAGCTCGTCGCCGTCGGCGAGGTTGATGGCGATGATCCCCTCGTTCTTGAGGGGCGTGTTGTACTCCTCGAAGCGGGTCTTCTT
>JBFLXF010000670.1:0-1826 GCA_040757515.1 Actinomycetota bacterium | reverse complement strand
AGGAGCAGAGAACGACCTAACCTCAGGGAGATCCACACTTTCCTCCGAGCGTCCGCCGAACCCGGCGGACGCTCTTCTTCGCAGCGCGAAGCAAGAACCTCCGAAAATACGCAATTTGCGTGATACCCCCGCTCTGAGCCCCGCGCATACTTACCGAATGTAAGCACTCCGTCTGCGGGAAGCGGTGGGCGTCGGCCGTCGAGCTTCCTCAAGGGAGCCAGAGCATCGAGAAAAAGGGAGGTTGCGCCTTATGGCCCTGATACAGGCAGCGTCCGGAGGAGCCTACGCGCTCTCCCTGGCGGTGGTGGTAGCGGCCGTCTACCTGACGGTGGTGCGTTTTATGGACCTCAACGAGAAGGAGCCCCTCTGGGCCGTGGCCCTGGTCTTCTTCTCGGGATTCGTGGCCGCCGCTATTCTGCCGCTCCTGACAGGCTCGGCCGTCCTGACGCTGAGCGTCCTCTGGGGACCCGTAGCCGCCTCCCTGGCGAAGTTCGCGGCGTTCGCCCTGAGCCTGGCCGCGCTAGCCGCGGTGGCCCGGGCCAGGGGCTGGTCCGAGATAAACGGCCTGATGGACGGAGTCGTCTACGGGACCGCGGTGGGGTTCGGGTTCGCCACCGGGGAGGCCTTCATCAGGGAGCTCTTCCCCGGCGGAGCGTTCGTCGGAGCGATCGGCGCCGGACCGCTGGCCGTCCTCTGGACCACCGCGCTCGCCGGCCTCTCCGACGGGCTCTTCGGCGCGATTATAGGAGCCGGATTCGGCGCGGCGGTAGGGGCACGCTCGACGGTGCAGCGCGTGGCGTACCCCGTGGCCGGGCTGGTCGGGGCCATCCTCGCGCACATGGCCTACGCGATCCTGGCTCAGGGCAACGCTCTCGGCGGAACGTCGGCGCTCGTGCGTGCCTGGATCGCCCTGTTCATCCCCCTCCTGTTCGTCGCCGCCGTCGTGATCCTGGCACTCCTCCGGGAACGGCGCGCCATTACGGAGGAGCTCGCCGACGAGTCCGAGACCGGAGCGGTGAGCCGCGAAGATCTCACCACCCTGCGAAGCTTCCTCACCCGCCGCTCCCGGTACGCCGGTGCCTTTATAAGAGGAGACTTCGATGGCTGGCTGGCCATGCGGGAGCTGCACAACCGGCAGGTGCAGCTCGCTCTCGCCAAGCGCCGGGCGGCCCGGGAACCGGACCCCGAGCGCCGGGCGGAGATAGAGACAGAGGTCAGGCGCCTGCGCGCCTCGATACTGGAGACGAAACACGAGATGCAAGGGCCGCAGAGCGTGGGCCCGGACGCGGGAAAGGCGGGTGCCTGAGATGAGCAAGTACTGCCCCAACTGCGGGGCCGAGATCGCCGAGGGAGCGGCCTTCTGCCCCAACTGCGGCAAGTCTCTCTCGCCGGAGGGAGACGCGCGGGAGACCGGTACGCCGCAGGAGGTTTCCTCCGGCGAAGCCCCGGTCACGCAGACGGTCGCGCCCGCCGGCACCCGGCAGTCCGTCTCGACGCCGCCTCAGGCTCCGCAACAGACCGGCAAGTCCCGGAAGGGTCTCCTCCTGGGCGGCTGCGCCGTGGCCGGGGTACTAGGGGTAGTGGGAGTGGCGCTGGTCGGAGCCCTGCTCTTTTTCTTCGTCCTGGCCTCCGAGCCGGCACCCGAGCCTCAACCCGAACCGGAGCCCGCTCCGCAACCTGCCCCCGAGCCGGCACCCGAGCCTCAACCCGAACCGGAGCCCGCTCCGCAACCTGCCCCCGAGCCGGCACCCGATGAGGGCTCTCTGGAGAGCATCGTCCAGGAACAGGTCGGCGACTTCGCGCTGCAAGAGGTTCAGGAGGATCCG
>JBFLXF010000669.1:0-1828 GCA_040757515.1 Actinomycetota bacterium | reverse complement strand
GCGGGGATAGCGGCGCTGCTGTACTGGGTGGTCGCCCGGCGGCAGAGGACCGTCGTGCTGCCCGCAGAAGAGGCGTCTCCGGAGCCGCGGGGTTAGGGTAATCCGTGAGGCTAAGGAGGTTCGCTGCGAGGTTGCCTTCCCGGAGCCCGCCGGAGGCGAGGCTCTGGAGAACAGGAGAGTAACGGAAGAGAGAGGGAGTGTGAGGATGAGCGACGTGAGGATTACGGCCGGGGGCTTTGAGTTCCTGGCGAGATGGGAGAGGGAGCGGTGCCCGAAGACGGTAGAGGCCTTCGAGAGGCTGCTGCCCTATGAGCAGAAGATCATCCACGTCAGGTGGAGCGGGGAGGCGTGCTGGATCCCCTTGGGCGACTACGATCTTGGCGTGCCGTGGGAGGACGCCACCAGCGTCCCGCAGGCGGGAGAGATTCTCTTCTATCCCGGCGGGTACTCGGAGACGGAGATCCTGTTCCCCTACTACGGCACGGTCTTCAAGAGCAAGCTCGGCGTGCTCGCCGGTAACCACCTGATGACCGTTACCGAGGGGCACGAGAACCTGCGCCCCCTTGGTGAGAAGTGTCTCTGGGAGGGCGCCCAGGACATCGTCTTCGAGCACGCCAGGTAAGGAGGTAACGAACATGCAACAGCAGGACCTTCGCAGGGAGGCGGTCGGCAAGATCCGCACCGTACGCACGGTGGTCGAGGAGATCGGCTTCGAGGGCCAGAGCCTTCACTCTATAAACGACCTGACGAACGAGCAGATCTACGGTCTCTTCGAACTGGCCGAGATGCTTGAGCCCTACAACCGCTCTGCGGTGGACCTCTTGCGGGGCAACATCATGGTGACTCTCTTCTTCCAGCCGAGCACCCGCACCCGCATGAGCTTCGAGACGGCCATGCACCGCCTCGGCGGCGCCGTCGTGACGGAGGCGAACCCGATGGTCTCCTCCTCGGCGGCCAAGGAGGAGTCCCTCGCCGATACGATGCGTACCATCTCCAAGTACGCCAACGTCATCGTGCTCCGGCACCCGAACGACGAGGAGGCGCGCGAGGGGGCGCGCTACGCCGAGTCTCCGGTCATCAACGGCGGTTGGGGGGACTGGGAGCATCCGACCCAGGCGCTCCTGGACCTCTACACCCTCTGGCGGACGCAGGGCAAGGTCGAGGGGGCGAAGGTCGTCATCGCGACCCCGGACATGATCCACGCGCGCACCGGACACTCCATGGCCTACGGGCTCGCTCGTCTGGGAGCCGAGGTGACCCTGGCCTCCCGCAAGGAGTACCGGGCTCCGGAGGAGGTCATGGAGAACATTGGTAAGGTGGACGGCGCGAATGTTCGGGAGGTCTTCGACCTGGACCAGGAGGGCTTCCAGGAGCTCATCTCCGAGGTGGACCTGGTCTACCTGCCCGGCTCCAGCGCGCCCAAGGGCGCCCAGGCCGAGGAGTTCAAGAAGATGATGGACGACTACCTCGTCCGCCACGACACCCTGGAGAGAGTGAAGAAGGAGACGGGACGGACCATCCGCGTCACCCACACGCTGCCCAGGCGCGCCGGGGAGATGGATCTGCGCATAGACAACACTCCGCACCAGCAGTACTTCGAGGCCATCGGCTACAGCGTCGCCATCAGGATGGCTCTCATAGCCGCCATCCTGGGCGTGAGGTAGGCCGCCGTGGATGAGAGACGCGTCGCGGTCGTCGCCGTCGGCGGCAACTCGCTGGTGCTCGACGAGAGCCATCAGGCTATGCCATACCAGGAAGAGGCGGCCGCTGAGACCATGCGCCACATCGCGGAGATGATCGAAGGGGGCTGGGAGGTCGTGATCACGCA
>JBFLXF010000668.1:0-1836 GCA_040757515.1 Actinomycetota bacterium | reverse complement strand
GCTGGAAGACGTCCGCCGGCACGCCACGCCGGGCATGAAGCGCGAAGGCGACGCCATCTTCATGGTAGGCGACTTCCGTCCCAGCGTCTCCGGCTCGGAGTATCTGGAGGCAATCCATGGCGTGGTGCGCGGCGTTCCGCAGCCGACGGACCTCGCGGCGGAGAAGCGTGCCGCGGACGCCGTGCGCGCCGCGATAGCCGCCGGGATCTTGGACACCGCCCACGACCTCTCCGGCGGCGGTCTTGCGGTCGCCCTCGCGGAGATGGCCGTGGAGGGAGGCATCGGGGCGGAGGTGCGGCTGCTTCCGGGCGGCCGGCAGGACGTGGCGCTCTTCGGCGAGTGCGGCGGGTGCTTCCTGGTCGCGGTCCCGGAAGAGAGGCTGGAGGCGTTGGAGGAGGCGCTCGCGGGCGTGCCGCACGGCAGGATAGGCCGCACGGGAGGCGATGGTATAAAGGTGACGGGGCTAGTGGACGTCGGGCTCCCGGAGCTCAGGGAGGCTTACGGGCGAGATCTCTTCGAGGAGGTTGCGAGATAGCGATGCTGCCCACCGGGATCGAGAGGCACCGCTTCGGCGTAGAGGAGTACCACCGGATGCTCGAGACCGGGGTGCTCCACGAGGACGACCGGGGGGAGATCATAGACCTGACGCCCTTTGGGTGGCGGCACGTGCGATGCGTCAACCGCCTGACCATGCTCCTGGCGGGCTTCGCGGCGGACATGGGATACGAGGTCAGCGTCCAGAACCCGGTCCGGTTCGAGCCGCGCGACGAGCCTCAGCCGGATCTCGCCCTGCTCAAGGAGCGTCCGCGCAGCAGCCTGCCCGCTTCGGCGAGCGCGTGCGCTCGGAGACGGTCGAGGGTCTGTGGCTCCCGGTGGACGAGGTAGTGGGATGATGCTGGAGGATTCTTTGCAGAAGCCCAGGGAGGCGTGCGGGGTCTTCGGGCTGTACTCGCGGGAGCTCTCCGGAGAGCTTGCCCAGAGGACGTACTTCGGGCTCTACGCGCTGCAGCACCGGGGACAGGAGTCGGCGGGGATCGCCATCTCCGACGGGATGCGCACGACCGCCGTGAGGGACATGGGGCTCGTCTCGCAGGTCTTCGACCCGGTGCGCCTGGCGGCGCTCGAGGCCGGGCACATCGCGCTCGGACACGTCCGCTACTCCACGACGGGCTCCGCCTCCTGGGAGAACGCCCAGCCCGAGTTCCACGGGCGCGGCGAGGTAAACGTCGCCGTCGCTCACAACGGCAACCTGGTCAACGCCGCGCGGCTCAGGGACGAGCTCGTCGCAGAGGGGTTCTCGTTCAACTCCACCTCCGACACGACGTTTATCGCGGCGGCGGTGGTGGCGGAGCTCGAGAAGGACCTCGGGGCCGTGGAGGCTGTCTCGGCGGCGATGCGGCGCCTCGAGGGCGCGTACTCGGTGGCCATGATCTGCGGCGACAGGCTCGTGGCCTTCCGCGACCCGAACGGCTTCCGCCCGCTCTCGATCGGCGAGGTGGACGGGGGCTACGCCGTCTCCAGCGAGACCTGCGGACTGGACATCATCGGGGCCCGGTTCCTGCGCGACGTGGAGCCGGGGGAGGTCGTGGTGATCGACGACTCCGGCCTCGCGAGCCACCGGACCGGCGGCGGGCGGCGCTCCCTGTGCGTCTTCGAGTACGTGTACTTCGCCCGGCCCGACTCCCGCTTCGACGGGCGGGAGGTCGCCGACGCCCGCAGGAAGATGGGCGAACTCCTCGCCGATGAGTACCCCGTCGAGGCCGACGTCGTAATACCCGTCCCCGACTCGGGAATCATGGCCGCCGTCGGCTACTCCCGGCGCAGCGGAATCCCCTA
>JBFLXF010000667.1:0-1842 GCA_040757515.1 Actinomycetota bacterium | reverse complement strand
CCCACGAGGACTTCGACACCATTGGTGGCTATGTCCTCGGCGCCCTCGGACGTCCACCCGAGCCCGGCGACACCGTGCGGGCGGACGGCGTGACCCTGCGCGTCAAGAGCGTGGACGGCGCTCGCGTCTCCATGCTCACCCTGCGCCGGGAGAGTCCCGCAGCGTAGTAGCCCGCCGCTCCCGGCGTGTCCCGCATCACCCTGCTAACATCTCTCGCATGTTCGACTCGCGGCACTATCATAGACGGGTGCGCCCTTGACGGAGACAGAGCGCAGGCAATCAGTGGAGGCCCTCACCTCCGGGGCGATGGCGGAGATCTGGGAGTGGACCCGCAGCAGGATTCCACCCGGCGTCGATCTCTTCGACGCGCATGCCCACATCGGCGAGGACGTCGACGGCAGGATGATGACCGCCGAGGGGATGCGCGAGCGGATGCTCGCCGCCGGCGTAAGGCGCAGCATCGTCTTTCCCCTGAACGACCCGAACGCCCGCGACGACTTCTCCGGCCCGAACGACGTCGTCTGGAACGCCTACGAGAGAAACCCGGACTTTTTCGTGCCTTTCTTCCGCCTCAACCCGCACCGGGACTACGAGAAGGAGTTCGCCCGGTGCGTGGAGCGGGGCTTTAAGGGGCTCAAGCTGCATCCCGTCTCCCAGCGGTTCGAGCTGGACGACCCGCAGGCGGTGCGCCTCTTCGAGATGGCGGCGGAGGCGGACCTGCCGGTCCTGATCCACGCGGGCTTCGCGATGCAGCGCATCCTCGAGCCGCTGTTGCCCACCGTGGAGGCGAACCCGGACCTGCGCCTGATCCTGGGCCACTCCGCGATGCCGGAGGTCCTTGAAGCGGTACGCGCCTTCGAGGCCAACGAAAACATCCTCTTCGAGACCTCGGTCGTGCGGGCGCAGGACCTTTACGTGCTGTTCTCCTCTCTCGACCCTTCGCGCGTTTGCTACGGCTCGGACATCCCATACGGCGACCTGCCTTCGACCCTGCACGCCACGCTCGCCTCCGCCGAGGCCGCGGGTGTCCCCAGGGAGGCGTTCCCGGGCATCCTCTCCGGGAACATCCGGAGGTGGTTCCCGTGAGCGGGGACCTGGGGCCGCGCGTCGGGCACCTGCTGCGCGTGGACAACTACCTGGACATCGCCACGCTCTCGATGTGGATGAACAACCCCCGCGCCGACGTGCTCATCGGCATGGCCGAGGCGAGTCTGCGCGGGCCCGGACCTAAGGGTAGCGACGAGGACCTGCTGGAGAAGCTGCGCGCTCTCGTCTCCGAGGCCCGCTCCTACCACGCCGCCGGCGACTTCCCGGCTGCGATGGCCCGCCTGCGCGTCGCCGATAGCCTTGTCGCTCTCCGGATCGTGCGCCTCGCCGAAGACCGGCGGCATGGTTGAGCCCCCCGCGCCGCCCGAAGATGCGCCGCTCGTCACCCTCCGGCGCGGGACCGTCGTCGAGAGCGTGCACCGCGGGCGGTGGGTCTTCTGCGACCCGGAGGGGCGGGTGCTCGATGCCGCCGGGAATGCGGAGGGAAGCGTCTGCGCGCGCTCCTCGGCGAAGCCCTTCCAGGCGCTCCCGCTCGTGCTCTCCGGCGCCGCCGGAGCCTTCGGCCTGGGGGAGGCGGAGCTGGCGATCGCCTGCGCCTCGCATAACGGCGAGGAGGAGCACCTGGCCGCCGTCCGCTCCCTGCTGAAGAAGGCCGGGCTCTCTGAGAGAGATCTCCAGAACGGGCCACACCCGCCGCTCCACGAGCCCGCCGCGCGCGCCCTGCTCCGGCGCGGCGAGAAGCCGCGCCGCGTGCACGGCAACTGCTCCGGCAAACACGCCGGGATGCTCGCCGTC
>JBFLXF010000666.1:0-1847 GCA_040757515.1 Actinomycetota bacterium | reverse complement strand
CCATCGGGGACTACGCCCTGATCGCCGACACCAACTCGGTGGCGCTCGTCTCGCGCGCCGGCTCCATAGACTGGTGCTGCATGCAGCGTATAGACGCGGGGAGCTGCTTCGGGCGGTTGCTGGACTGGGAGAAGGGCGGCTACTGCTCGCTGCATCCGAAGGATGGCGTCGCCACCGCCGCCCGGCGCTACCTGGAGGACACCCTGGTGCTGGAGACCACCTTCAACACCGGCGGGGGCGAGGCGCGCATCCTCGATTTCTTCGCGATGCCCGCGCTGACGGAGGAGCGCCCGTACCGGCAGTTGATTCGCATCGTCGAGGGGATGCGCGGCAGCATCGAGCTGGAGCTCCGGATACACCCCCGCTTCGACTACGGGGAGCTGGAGCCCTGGATCCGGCAGGAGGGCGTCCGGCTCTACAGCGCCATAGGCGGCGACGACGGGCTTCTCATCTCTCTCGATAGCGCTCTCACCCCGGTGGGCGAGCACGGCCTCGGGGCGACAGTGAGGCTGCACGCCGGGGAGCGGGCGCACCTCTCCATCCTCTCCGTTTCGCCGGAGACGCTAGACCACAGCCCGCCTCCGGCACCCGACGCCGAAGAGCTCGACGCCGCGCTCGACCGGACCGTCGCCTGGTGGCGCGAGTGGTCCTCGCGCACGGGCTTCAAGGGGCCCTATGAGCCCGGCGTCTCGCGCTCGGCCATCGTTCTCAAGGGCCTCACCAACGACCTTACCGGCGCCGTCGCCGCCGCCGCGACCACCTCGCTGCCCGAGGTGCCCGGCGGAGATATGAACTGGGACTACCGCTACAGTTGGATACGCGACTCGTTCTTCTCCGTGCGTTCACTCGCCGAGGTCGGATACGAGAGGGAGGCCGACGACTTCCGGCGCTTTATAGAGCGTTCGGCCGCGGGCAGCGCGGAGAGGCTCCAGATCATGTACGGCGTCGGCGGCGAACGGCGCCTCACCGAGGAGACTCTGGACTTCCTGGAGGGCTACCGCGGAGCGAGGCCCGTGCGCGTCGGCAACGCCGCCTCCGGCCAGCTCCAGCTCGACGTCTACGGGGAGCTTCTGGAGCTAACCTGGCGCTGGTACCTTCGGGGCAACTCTCCCGACGACGACTACTGGCGCTTCCTGCTGGAGCTTGTGGATGCCGCCGCCGGGCGCTGGCGGGAGCCGGACCACGGGCTCTGGGAGGTGCGGGGCGAGCCCGAGCACTTCGTTCACTCCAAGGTTATGTGCTGGGCAGCCCTCGACCGGGGCATCCGGCTCTCCGAGGAGTCGCTGAGGAGGGCGCCGGTGAAGCGCTGGGCGAAGGCGCGCGAGGAGGTGCGCGAGGCGATCGAGAAGGAGGGCTACGACGGGGACCGTGGCGTATTCGTCCGCGCCTTCGGCTCCAGAGAGCTCGACGCGGCACTTCTGCTGCTGCCGCGGGTGGGCTTCGTGGACTACGGCGACGAACGGATGGTGCGCACCGCTGACGCTATCCGCGAGGATCTCGACGACGACGGTCTGCTCAAGCGCTTCCGCAGAGAGGACGGCAGGGAAGAGGGAGCCTTTCTGGCGTGCTCTTTCTGGATGGCGGAGTGCCTGGCGCGCCAGGGGCGCATCACCGACGCGCGTGCGGTATTCGACCGGGCCGCCTCTACCTCAAACGATCTGGGCCTCTTCGCCGAGGAGTACGACACGAATAGCGACGAGCCGCTCGGCAACTTTCCTCAAGCCCTCACGCACCTCGCCTTCATCTCGGCGGCGGTCGCTCTCTCAGAGGAAGACAGCCGCTGAGAGAGGAGAGACGCCACCCGGCTCTCCGTACCCGGCTCTCCGTACCCGGCTCTCCGACAACGG
>JBFLXF010000665.1:0-1863 GCA_040757515.1 Actinomycetota bacterium | reverse complement strand
CGCGCTCGGGATCGACTGGCCACGAGATCCGGACGAGGCCGCGCGGGAGATCGACGCTCAGCTCTCTTCCGACCTGCAGCACCACGTTGCCACGCCCGCCGACCTCGAGGCCGATCAGCGCATCGGCCGGGCGGTGCGCGAGGCGTACGCGTCGCTTCTGGCGCTCTCCGCCGACGAGGGCGCCGCGCTGGAGACGCTCTCGCAGGCCAGAGCGGAGCTCGAGTCGGGAGATCCCGCAGCCCTGGGGCTGGACGCCGTTGACTGGGCCGCCATCGCCTCGAAGGTGTTCACGGAGATGGCGACGCGCCAGTACCGCGATCAGCGCGACCGGGAGCATCTGCGGAGGCTGGTGGCGAAGCACCGGCGCGAGGCGGAGAACTTCGAGCGCCGGCTCGAGAGACGGCTCGAAGAGCACGAGCGCGAGATCGAAGAGAGGGCCCACAACATAAGGCGGCTGCAAAGGCGCAACAGGGCGCTCGAAGCCGAGATCTCCGCTCTTCGACGCAGCACTTCCTGGCGGCTGACCAGGCCGCTTCGCGCCGTCGTGCGCCTGATCTCCGACCCTCGCGGGACCATAGCCTTCCTGCGCGCCAGGCGTGCCGGACAGCCAGCCCCCGGGCCCGCCGCTCCCAGGCCCGCGCCGAAGGCCAGGGCGCCGGTCCCCGACGAAGAGGGGCCCCCCGCCCGGCCTTGAGAAGCTCTCGCCGGAGAATGCGGCGCGAGTCCGGGAGGCCTTCGACGCCGAGTACTATCTGGAGTGCTACCCGGATATCGCCGCCAGCGGCATAGACCCCTTCGGGCACTACATGAGGCACGGCTGGAGGGAGGAGCGCGATCCTTCACCCCTCTTCTCGACCGCCTACTACCTGAAGCACAATCCGGACGTCGCAGGGTCCGGCATGAACCCGTTCGTCCACTGGGTGCTGCACGGCTCCCGCGAGAAGCGCCCGGCGTTGCCGCACCACCGCCGGCTGGAGCTGCTCGAGTACCGCCCGAAGGTCTCCGTTATCGTGCCGAACTACAACCACGCGCCGTTTCTGGAGCAGCGCATCGAGTCTATCCTCGCGCAGACCTACGAGAACATCGAGGTCCTCATCCTCGACGACTGCTCGACGGACGACAGCCGCGCCATCATCGAGCGCTACCGCGCGAGACACCCCGACCGCGTCCGCACGTTGTTCAACGAAGCGAACTCCGGCAACGTCTTCCGCCAGTGGCGCAAGGGCCTCGAGAACAGCGGCGGGGAGCTCGTCTGGATCTGCGAGAGCGACGACTTCTGCGAGCCGGACTTTCTCGAGGGGCTCGTGGACAAGTTCAAGGACCCCAGCGTCGAGATAGCCTTCGGCCGCATACAGTTCTCGGACAGGAACGGGAACCTCCTGCAGGGGCTCGACCAGTACCGGGAGGGAGCCGAGCCCGGGATATGGAAAGAGCCGATTGTCCGTCCGGCCCGCAGGTGGTTCGCCGGCGCGTTCGGTGTCAACAACGTCATCGCCAACGTCGGCGGCTGCGTCTTCCGCCGCCAGTCGCTCCCCGAGCACGTGTGGCGCGAGGCCGAGGGCTACTCGATCCTCGGCGACTGGTTCCTCTACTGCCACCTCGCCGGCGGGGGGCAGATCGCCTACGAGCCCTCGTCGGTGGCCTACTTCCGCCAGCACGGCGGCAACACGTCGGTCGTTGCCTTTACCTCCACCGACTACTACGAGGAGCACGAGCGCCTCATGCTCCTCCTGCGCCGTCGGTGGGGGGTGCCGGACCGGACGGTCGAGGCGTTCTACGAGAAGGTCGCCTGGCAGTACGGGCGCCACGGCCTGGAAGAGAAGCTAGGGGCCATGGAGTCCTACTGCGACAAGCGGAGGCTGC
>JBFLXF010000664.1:0-1865 GCA_040757515.1 Actinomycetota bacterium | reverse complement strand
TCTGCAGGACCGCGTGCCGCCGGAGCCCTGGCCCGCCATCGAGGCGTCCGTCTCGCGCGAGCTCGGACGCCCTCTGGGCGAAGTCTTTAGCGCCTTCGAGACGGAACCTTTGGCCGCCGCCTCTATAGCGCAGGTACACCGGGCGCGGCTTGAGGACGGGCGCAAGGTCGCCGTGAAGGTGCGCCGTCCCGGCATCGCCGCTCTCGTCGAGTCCGACCTTGATGCCCTGGAGGCCGTCTTCGACGGGCTCTCGCGCCTGGAGCCGTCACTGCGCCTCAAACCCATAACAGATTACCTGCGCTGGACGCTGCCCATGGAGCTGGACCTCGCGCGCGAGGCGGAGGCGATGGCGCGGCTGCGCAAGGCACTCGCCGGCAGAGACGACGTCGTGGTACCGGATGTCGTCGAAGAGCTGAGCACGGGTGGCATGATCGTCATGAGCCACGAAGAGGGCGTGAAGCTCTCCGACCGCGAGGCCCTCCTCTCCGCCGGTCTGGACCCCCGTGAGGTCGCGCGGCTCCTCAACGACGCCTACGCCGACCAGATGTTCCGCCGGGGCGTGCTGCACGCCGATCCCCACCCCGGCAACCTGCTGGCACGCACCGGCCCGGATGGGCCAAGGCTCATCCTCCTGGACCACGGCCTCACCCTGCAGCTTGAAGATCCCTTCGTCGCAGCCCTCGCCCGCATCGTCGAAGCGCTCGCCGGAGGCGACCTCGAGAAGCTAACCGGCGCTCTGAGCAAGGCCGGACTCCCCATCGGCGAAGACGCCGACCTCGAAGTCCTGCTACGCGTCGTCGGCGTCCTGCTCGGCGAGAAGACCGGAGGAGGTGGCTTCGAGGGCTTCGCCGCCAGGCTCGGCGCGAGCGTCGGCGACGTGCCACCCAGATTGCTGCTCGCCGGGAGAGCCATCGGCCTGCTCGACGGCATCACCCGCCACCTCGATCCTGGCCTCGACGCCCTGGAGGTCGTCTCCCGCCGGATCGGGAGCCGGTAGCGCGCGGCAGGCGCCGTTCCGGCACCCCGCCCTCGAGGACACAATAGCCTTCTCCGCGGAGAGTCTTCAAGGAGTGCGGATGATGGAGGGAGAGGTTCCGGGCGCTCCGCGATCCCGAAGCGCAGCCGCGCATCCCGGATAATCTTGCACCCGTTGAACTGCCCGGGCACGTGCGCTATGGTGCCTCGCGGAGCAAGCGGCATGCGCCCGCGCCGTGCGGGCGCATCGAAAAAGGAGGGGGGTCCTTGATCGGAGACACTGTGCTGCCTAAGTGGTCCTTGACTGAACTTCATTGATGCGTTCTCTCCGCTATGCGGTAAGGTTCTGGGCAGATACCGTGGCGTCGATAAGGGAGAAGAGATGCCCAGCCAGAGCCCGTTCCGCATCGAGCCCACCGAAGATGAGCGTGCCGTCCTCGACGAACGAGCGCGCGCCCACACCGCTCCTTACTGGGAGGTAGTTCGTGCCAGGATCGTGCTGTTGGCCTCAGAAGGTTTCGCCAACAAGGAGATCGCCAAGAGGTTGGATACCACTCCCCAGACGGTCTGTAAGTGGCGCAAGCGCTTTTATGAGGAGGGATTGGGCGGACTGGAGGACAGACCCCGCTCGGGCAGACCGCCTCTCTTTCCCCCCCGAAGCGAGGATGGAGGTGAAGGCGCTCTGCTGTGAGCTGCCGGCGACCAGCGGGGTTCCTTTGAGCCGCTGGAGTGCTGCAGAACTGGCGCGGGAGGCGGTGGCTCGGGGTCTTGTGGCCGAGATCTCGGGTACTACCGTCTGGCGATGGCTCTGTGAGGATGCCATCCGGCCCTTCTACCATCGTTCCTGGATCTTCCCCCGCGATCCGGACTTCGCCCAGAAGGCCGGGCGC